>JAKALH010000442.1 GCA_021813225.1 Chloroflexota bacterium | reverse complement strand
TCCCACCCCACGACGACATGCGTTGCGCCATCCGGGTGGTCCTGCGGGACGACGGTCAGGCCCTTACTGACCAGTTCACTGGTCAGGCCGGGTTCGCCGATGGTGAAGATGCGCGCATCGGGCGCGCGTTGCGCCAGGTACGAGGCGGTAGCCTGCGGTGAGGTCAGGATTTCGTCGTAGGCGACGGTGGCGTTCATGCCGGCCAGCTTGGCCACATACTCATCGCCGCTCTTGCTGGCGTTATTCGTCGCCAGGATGAAACGGATACCCAGCCGGCGCAGCGTGGCGATAAACTCGGGCAGTCCCGGCATGGCCTGGTTGCCCAGCCACAATACACCGTCCATATCTATGATAAGATTTCGTATCGATGCGAGGTCAATCATAAGTGCTGTTATGCTAAGCATTGTGGTTGTCTTGTCAAGGGTGGTTGAAAACGCTATAATCCGAGTGCGCGGTGACTGAGATCGTTTGCGTGGGGGCAGGCTGACTCGGTCACTTCTTTTTATCTTTCAGTAGGCGGTTGGTAACCATGCATGAACAAGAGTTCCTCACACCAGAGGGCCTGAAGAAACTAGAGGACGAACTGGAGTACCTCAAGAATACCCGCCGCGCCGAAGTGGCGAAGCGCCTGCACGATGCCATGGAAGAGGGCGAGGTTGAGGAAAATCCGGAATACGAGGATGCCAAAAACGAGCAGGCCTTCGTCGAAGGCCGCATCATGACGATCGAGACTATCCTGGCGAACGCCGTCCTGATTGAATCGAAAGGTCCATCCAACGAAATACGCCTTGGCAGCAGGGTCAAGATCACCGAAATGGATACCAGCGAAAAAGACCATTATGTCATCGTAGGTTCCGACGAAGCCGACCCGACTGGCGGCAAGATCAGTAATGAATCGCCGCTGGGCAAGGCGCTGCTGGGGCACAAACTGCACGATGAGATTATGGTTCAGACTCCGGACGGGCCGATAAAGTACAAAATATCACACATCTCAAACAAGTAGAGCCAGCGAGGGTATTTCCGAAACTCAACCCGGTTCCCAGCCGAATGTGCGGCTTGAGGAAACCGGGTTTCTTTTTACTTGCACGATAGGGTTTGACACGTGAGCAAGCGATATCTGGTTGGTCCCGCCGGCTCCGGCAAGACCACCCGCCTGGTTGCCGGGCTGGCTGATCTGATTGAGCAGAACGTTCGCCCCGACCGCATCCTGGCGCTGGTGCCCCAGCAGGCCCAGGCGCGGGTCTACCGCGCGGCGCTGGCGCAGGTCAAGGGCCGCTTCAGGGCGCGCGGCGAGCCGGCCGTTACGACGATTTACAGCCTGGTGCTGCAGCACGTCAGCCTGTTCTTCCCGCTCATTGCGGAGCGGGCCGGTTTTGCCAATCCGCACCGTGAGCCGGTGATGCTGAACATCGAAGCCGCGCAGTACTTCCTCGACCGGATTGTAGAGCCGCGCATCACCGACTTCGATGACCTGAAGCTGTTTCGCCCGCGCCTGCTGGGCCAGATACTGGACTGCATGAACAAGGCCGCCGAATGCGGTTTTCCGCTGGACGAGATCGCAACGCGCCTTAGCGCCGCATGGACGGGCGACCCGCAGCGGCTGGTCAGTTACCGGCGTGTGCAGGACGTAGCGCTGGCATTCCGCAGCTTCTGCCTGCGGAACTCGCTGCTGGATTTCTCATTGCAGATGGAGACTTTCGCCCGCTGCCTGCTGCAGGCGCCGTCGTATCGCGACTACGTCGAGGCGCGCTACCGCCACCTGCTGGCCGATAATCTCGAGGAAAACCCGCCCGTCATGCACGACTTCGTGCGCATGGTGCTGGCGACCTGCGACACGGCGCTGCTGGCCGAGGACACTCCCGGCGGCTACCGCATCTTCCTGGGCGCTGATGTGGACTCCGCGCGCACCCTGCGCAGCGCCTGCGATGAGGTCGTGACGTTCGAGCATTCCTATACCACGGCCCCGCCAGTGGCGGCCTTCGGCGCGGCACTGCGCCGCCAGATCGACCCCACTGTGGAGCCGGCGGGCGGCTCCGCCGCAGACCCGCGCGGGGCGCTGGGCGACGCGCCCGGCTCTGCGCGCTACTGGACCGGCATGGTGGATTGGGTGGTGGCGCATATTCAGGAATTAGTTGCGCAGGGTGTCCACCCGCGCGACATTGCGGTGCTGGCGCCCTACGTCGAGGATGTGCTGCGCTTTGAACTGCAGGAGCGCCTGCGCCCCGACGGCGTGCGCGTGCGCGCGGTGCGCCCCTCGCGCCCGCTGTACGATCATCCGATTGTGCGCATGCTGGTGACGCTGACCCGGCTGGCGCACCCGCAGTGGGATGAAGCCGTCGCCACGGCGGACCTGGCGCGCGCGCTGGCGGTCGCCATCGCCGGGCTGGATGTATCGCGCGCGCAGTTGATTGCCGATGCGGCATTGCGGGCATCGTCGCGCCGGCTGGCCGCCCTTGAGGACCAGGCGTTGTGGCAGCGCGTGGGTATGCGCTTCTATGAGCCGTATGCAGTGCTGCAGCGCTGGCTGGAGGATGGAGGTCAGAGGTCAGAAGTCGGAGATCAGAAGTCAGAGGAGAGAGGCGGGGAGCAGGAGGCGGGGCGCAAGGGGCGGCACCCGGAGGTGAATCTCGCGGAGGCGGCGCCGCTGGACCTGTACTGGCAGACGCTGTTCACCGATGTGCTGTCGCAGGAAGGTTTCGGCCTGAACGAGGATCGCGACGGCGCGCAGGTGTGCGATAAGCTGATCCGCTCGGCGCGCGGTTTCCGCGAGGTGTTCGAGCGCGCGCCGCTCGAATCGAACGGCCTGCCGGCCCCCGACATTGCGCGCGAATACATCAAGACGCTGAATGAAGACATCCTGGCCGCGCAGTACGCGCCGGAGCGCGAACCGGACATCGCCGACGATGACGCTGTGCTGGTCGCGCCTGCCCACACCTACCTGATCAGCAACTTCCGTTCGCGCTGCCAGTTCTGGCTGGACATCAACTCGCAGGGCTGGTATGAGCGCGTGTACCAGCCGCTGACGCACCCGTATGTGCTGTCGCGGCGCTGGTCAGTCGGGCGCATGTGGACCGACGAGGACGAACACCGCGCGCGCCGCGACATGCTGGGTAAGCTGCTGAGCGGGTTGACGTACCGTTGCGCGGACAAGGTCTTCGTCGCGTCCAGCCAGTTGAGCATCAGCGGCGACGAGGAGTCCGGGCCGCTGGCGCGCGCGATTCAGAGGGTGATTGCGGTGAGAGGCTAGAGAGTCGAGAGGCCAGAGGTCAGAGGCCAGAGGTCA
>JAKALH010000441.1 GCA_021813225.1 Chloroflexota bacterium | reverse complement strand
GCTGGGCATGGTGTTCACCAAGCCCTCGTTGCGCACGCGCGTATCGTTCGAGGTGGGCATGCAGCATCTGGGCGGCTATGCCCTGTATATCGCCCCGGACGAGATTCAACTGGGCAAACGGGAAAGTGTGGCCGATGTGGCGCGCGTGCTGTCGCGCTATGTGGACGGGATCATGGCCCGCGTCTTTGCGCATGCCGATGTCGTCACGCTGGCGAGGTACTCGCGCGTGCCGGTTATCAACGGCCTGTCCGACTTCACGCACCCCTGCCAGGGGTTGGCTGATCTGCTGACTATAATGGAGCGTAAGGGTGGCGTGCGGGGTCGCACGATTGCGTATGTGGGCGATGCCAATAACGTCGCCAACTCGCTGGTATTCGGCGGGGCGCTGCTTGGGGCGCATGTGCGTATCGGCGCGCCGGAAGGCTATCAGTTGCAGCCGGAAGCGGCGCAGCGGGGCGCTGCGCTGGCCGCACAGCATGGCGGGAGCCTTATTCAGGTCGTTGATCCGCGCGCCGCGGCAGACGGGGCAGATGTGATCTATACCGATGTGTGGACCAGCATGGGTCAGGAATCCGAAGCCGCTCAGCGCGCCAAGGTGTTCCCGCCCTATCAGGTTAACAGCGCCCTGATGGCGCTGGCCGCCGGAGATGCCATTGTCATGCACTGCCTGCCAGCCCACCGCGGGCATGAAATTACCGATGAGGTGGCGGACAGCCCGCAATCGGCGCTGTGGGATCAGGCGGAGAACCGCATGCACGCACAGAAGGCCATCCTGGTGAAGCTGATGGCATAGTGCCGCCTCTACTTAAAAAACGTGACCGACATTATCTGGATTATGCAGCGCCTGGATGGGCTGGCCGTACTGGATATCCTTCTGGTATCGCTGGTCTTCTTCCTCGTGCTGCTGCTGGTTCGGGCGACGCAGGCCATTCCGCTGCTGCGCGGTGTGTTTGTGCTGGTGGTGGCGGGCGTGCTGTTGAGCAGCCTGGCGCAACTGCCGACCTTCGGCCTGATCATGCGCACGGCTATACCGGCGCTGCTGATTGCCATACCGGTGATCTTCCAGCCCGAATTGCGGCGTGCGCTGGAACGGCTGGGGCGCTTTAACGAGGTGCTGGTTTCCCGCCGCAGCGAGCTGGAAGTCGAGGTGCGCATAGTCGGCACGGCGGTGCAGGGGCTGGCCGAACGCAAATTCGGCGCGCTGATTGTGCTGGAACGCGACACCGGCCTGCAGGACCTGGTCGATACCGGCGTCGTGATGGATGCCGCGCTTTCGGCGGATATCCTGCTGACGATATTCTTCCCCAATACCCCGCTGCACGATGGCGGCGTCATCATCCGGCACGGCCGCATCGCGGCGGCCAGCTGTGTGCTGCCGCTGACCGCATCGCACATCGACGATTACCGCATCGGCCTGCGCCACCGCGCTGGAATCGGCGTCTCGGAAGGAACAGACGCCATTGCCATCATCGTATCCGAGGAGCGCGGCACGATCAGCATTGCGCACGAAGGGCGCTTGATCCGCGGTATCGAACCCGATGCGTTGCAGAGCGCCCTGATTGAGTTGTACCGCCCGCCGCTGCGCAAAGCGACATCGCTGATCCCATCCAACTGGCGCCTGACGCGCAGCAAGTAGGCGCGTCAGCGTGACGACAACTCGCGCTTCAATGCCGCGACTACAAACCCAGCAGCGCCCGGATCCTGGTCTTCTTCTTTGCGAACTCCGGCCAGCTTTCCATGTCCCAACTGCGCGGGCGCGGCAGGTCGATCGAGACGATGCCAGCCACCTGGCCGGGCCGCGGTGTGCAGATCACGACGCGGTCTGCCACGAAGATGGACTCGCGGACGCTGTGCGTGACCAGAATGCCGGTGGTGTGCGCGGCGCGCCAGATGCCTTCCAGCGCCGCCGTCAGGCTTTCGCGGGTAAAAGCGTCCAGCGCGCCGAAAGGCTCATCCAGCAGGAGCACCGGCGGGCGCGTGATCAGGGCGCGCGCCAGGGCGGCCCGTTGCGCCATGCCGCCGCTCAGCTCGCGCGGGTAGGCGTGCTCGAAGCCGGCCAGACCCACCAGTTCGATGAGTTCGCTGATGCGCGCCTGGTGGCCGGCGTCGCTGTGCCGTTCGCCGGGTTTCAAGGCGCGTTCCTTCCCTGAACCCACTTCCAGCGGCAATTGAATGTTGCTGGCCACGGTGCGCCACGGCAGCAAAGCCGGCTCCTGGAACAGCAGGCTGACATGATTCGATGGGCGTGCCACCACTTCGCCATCAAAAGTCACCCGCCCGCTGCCGGGTTTGAGCAGGCCGGCGAACGTGCGCAGCAGGGTGCTCTTGCCGCACCCGCTTGGCCCGACAATGGCTACGAACTCGCCGCGCGCCACATCCAGCGTAAAGCCGCGCAATGCCTCAAGGCCGTTCGGGTAGGTGACGCTGACGGCGTCGGCGACGAGGATGGGCATCAGGGCAGGAACTCGTTCGTATAGAACGTGCTGACGTCCATCTTCTGCTTCACCTGCCCCATGCTGAGCAGGGCATCCTGTGTGTTCGTCCATGCGCTGGCGGTGGATTCGCCGGGTTTGCCGCCCTGCATGATTTCTATCGTCTTCAACAGCACCTGCTTCTGGATGGGGTCGTCGGCTTTCAGACCTTCGACATATTTCGTGCTGATCTGCATGGCGGCAGCGGGGTCCTTGATGGTATCGGCGATGCCTTTCGAGAGCGCCTTCACCATGCCGCGTATCAGTTGCGGATTCTCTTTTATGGTCTTCTCATTCGTCAGCAGGCCGTTCGCCACCATATCCACCGCGTCTGATACCGCGAACACCTTGACGGGGTAGCCGTTCTGCGCCAGCACGATCGGCTCGTTGTTGGCATAGCCGACCACGGCGTCAACCGTCCCGTTCTCCAGCGCGGCTACCTGTGTAAAGCCGATCTCCTGCTCATGCACATCGCTCTCCGAAAGGTGATTGGCGTTCAGGAAGGCGCGCCAGCCCACGTAGGTCGCCCCGAAAAACCCCGGCAGGCCGATTTTCTTCCCTTTCAGGTCCTGCGGCGTGTTGATGCCGCTCTTGCTCAGGCTGATGACGGCGACGGGGAACTTCTTGAACCACTGCATCACATACTTTACGGGCAGGTTTTGCGCGCGCGCCAGCACGACCTGCTCGCCGCTGACGACCGCAAAGGGCAATTCTCCTGCGCCTACCAGCTTGACGCCGTCCGTTTCAAACTTGTAATCAAAGTTGATCTTGATGCCTTCCGCTGCAAAGTAACCGCGCTCCACGGCCACATAGAAAGGC
>JAKALH010000440.1 GCA_021813225.1 Chloroflexota bacterium | reverse complement strand
GTCGGCGGATACCGGCACCGGAATGGCTTCGCGATTGCTCTCAGTCCACTGAGAGAGGACACCCCATACGAAATCGCCGATGGTAAAGTGCCCAGTCGGGTCGTGATACCGGAGCGGGTTGTTCAGGCCATACGCATACCGATTCAAACTCTGTGGATCGCCTGGCTGCGGCACAATCGAATCCGCTGATATGAACCGTCCAATCTGCGGGTCGAAAAACCGCGCGCCGAAATCGTACAGGCTGCCATCTTGCCGCTGACCCGTGAACCGCCTGTCGGTAGGCGTGTCGCCAGTGCTGAAGCGCGTCTCACCATAGGGCGCGTAGTTCGCTCACCTTCGTACCACTGATGTCCGTGGTCAGGCTCGCGGAGCCAATATGATCGCCGTGCACGAAGGTCAGCGTCACGCCCTCGCGCACGGCGACCTGCTGCCCGTTGAAGCGGTATGTCACACGCGCCGGCGCCAGATTCACCGGCGGGGTGCTGTTGGCAATGATCGGGAAGTACGGCTTGTGCGTCAGCGTAGCCGGCGCCGTCGTCGTCACCGTCTGCGTGGGCACCAGCCACAGCACCTCGTCATCCGCGCCCACGTATGCCGTCGTCCCGCTCGCGTCTACGCGCTTTCCACAGGTCGTCGATGACCACATACTCGTATCCGCCGTCTCCATCACAACCGCGGCGCTGATATCCGGGCCGAAGGTGCCCAGACCTTTCCAGCCCAGCGGGGGGCTTGCGCAGGCATCGCGTTTCTCCTTCGAGCAGGTCCAGACTGCTGTGAGACATTGTATGCCGCGCCGCTTAACCGGCGCAGGCTGGTAAAATCTCTATCTGTTAGTCAGATGGACATCATCGAAATTAATGAGACAATGCAGCAGGATATAAGCCATGGCGTTAACTGAAAAGCAGATCACCGACGCGCTGTCGCGCGTCATTGAACCGGAATTGCACAGGGACCTGGTCAGCCTGAATATGATCAAGGACCTGAAAATCGACAGGAATGGCGTCGCCTTCAAGATTGAGCTGACTACGCCAGCCTGCCCGCTGAAAGATGTGATAGAGCGGGCGGCGCGCGTCGAACTGAGCAAGATTCCCGGCATCGGCAAAGTGGAGATCGGATTCAGCAGCAATGTGACGGCCAACGCCCAGATACGCGGCGCGCTCAAGCTGCCCGTGAAGAATATCATCGCCATCGCGTCCGGCAAGGGCGGCGTCGGCAAGACCACAGTCGCGGTCAACCTGGCGCTCGCGCTGGCGCAGAGCGGCGCCAGCGTCGGCCTGCTGGATAACGATGTCTATGGCCCCAACGTCCCGCTCATGCTGGGGCTTCCCACGGCGGAACTTACCCCGGACGGCAAACACACCATGCCGTCGGTCGACCAGCGCGACGGCAAGTTGATCCCCATGGAAGTGCACGGCATCAAGGTGTTCAGCATCGGCTTCATTTACCCGCCGGAGTCGCCGCTGGTGTGGCGCGGCCCGATGCTGCACAGCGCGATCCGCCAGTTCCTGCAGGACGTGGAATGGGGCGAGCTGGATTACCTCATCATCGACATGCCCCCCGGCACGGGAGACTCGCAACTGTCGCTGGCGCAGGTCGCCGCCGGCGTCATGGGCATCATCGTCACCACGCCGCAACTGGTCTCCATGAGCGACGCGCTCAAAGGCCTGGCGGCTTTCGAGCAGCTTAAAGTTCCCGTGCTCGGGGTGATCGAAAACATGGGGCCGTACATTGAACCGGCCAGCGGCGCCAGGGTGGCGCTGTTCGGTGAGGGCGGCGGCCAGCGCCTGGCGAGTATGAAGAACGTCCCCTTCCTGGGCAGCATCCCGCTCGATCCGCTCATCCGCGTCGGCGGGGACAGCGGCAAACCTGTATTGATCGCTGACCCCGGCTCGGCCACGTCGATCCGCTTCGGCGAGCTGGCTCAACAGGTGGCGGCGCGCGTCAGTGTTGTAAACTTCCAGAGCAGTAATGTCATCCCCATCTCGGTGATTGGTTGATCTATGACGAACGCGACGGATGTCACACCCGCGACGGAAGACCCTGTAGCGCTACCTGCGCCTGTTGCTGTTTCCGAGCCATCGATGTTTGACGCGCCGGAGTGGGCAGGCGATGCCGCGCCATCCGCCCAACCCGCACCGCGCTTCGCCGGCGTGCGCTTTCAGCGCGTCGGCAAGGTCTACCACTACATTGCGGATGGACTCAATCTGAAGGTCGGCGACTGGGTGATTGTTGACACGCAGCGCGGCAGGCAGATGGGCCAGGTGGCGACTTTCAGAGCGCCGCGCGGCGCCGCCGACCCGGGCGCATTCAAGCGCATCGAGCGGCTGGCCAGCGGGCGCGACATGGTCATGCGCCACTATTACGAGACGCGCGAACTGGAGGCGATGATCGCCTGCCGGGCCGAATCCAACGCGCTGGGCCTGCCGATCAAGATCGTCAAGGCCGAGTACAGCTTCGACGGGCAGACGCTGACGTTCCTGTTCTCGTCCGATCAGGAAGAGCGCGTGGAAACCGGCGGGTTGCGCCAGGCGATGAGCCGGCTGTACCGTGCCCGCATCGAGACGCGCCAGGTCAGCCCGCGCGAAGTGGCAAAAATCATCGGCGGCATGGGGGCGTGCGGCATCGAACAGCGCTGCTGCTCTCGCTTCATCACCGATTTCAGCCCCATATCCATCAAGCATGCCAAGGAGCAGGGGTTGAGCCTGAACCCGCACGACATCACGGGGATGTGCGGGCGGTTGCGCTGCTGCCTGATCTTCGAGTACGAGCAATACGTGGAAGCGCGCCGCCAGTTGCCCAGGAAGAACAGCATCGTGGGCACGCCGTCCGGGCCGGGCAAAGTGATTGACCTGCTGCCCCTGCGCGATTCGGTGCAGGTGCTGGTGGGCGAAGGCGAAACGGCCAAGAGCATTGTCGTGCACCGCGAGCAGATTATCCCGCTGGAAGAACTGAAGCGCCTGCAGGAGAAAGCGGCCAGCGGCGTCTGCGATAAACACGAGGGCGGCGAGTGCGACTGCGGCAGGAATCAGCCCGCCGCGGAAGCCGCGCCGCAGGCGGAAGCTGCTGCGCAGGCGCCTGCGCGCGGGCCGGGCGCTCCGCATGCCCGCAGGCACAAGAAGAGCGCCTCACAGGCGCGCGAAGGCGCCGGCACTCGTCCCGGCCCGGCGCCGGCTCCGCAAGAACCGGCCGCCCGCCACACGCATCGTCACGAGCGCAGCGAGCACGCCCGCCATGCCGGCGAGCGCACACCGCCGGTGGATGCCCCGCGGCCAGGCGCGCCTGAATCTCATCCCGCCGATGCCGCACCT
>JAKALH010000439.1 GCA_021813225.1 Chloroflexota bacterium | reverse complement strand
TGTGGTTCTTTTACGATGCGCAGCAGGAAACCTACGGTTCCGACCCCGCCGACCGCGGCGGGCGGCAGGTGTACTACCTGGACCATGTGAACCCCGCGCAGTTGCAGCGGCGCGCGGCCCCCGCCGGCCTGCCTGCCGCGGCGCAGTTCGCAGCCTGCGCCGCGCACTTCGAAAACGAGTTGACGCTGCCCGCCGACCCGCAGGCCGAGTCGCCGGCGCTGGTGTGGTCGCCCGCCGACGAGAAGCAGTACGAGACGTTCTATGCCGGCTTCCCCAGCCGCGCCGCGCGCAGCGTCGCCCAGCATCGCCTGCTGGGGCACCCTGATACCATTCAGGACGACATGCGCGGGCAGTGCCAACTGGTCGCTAACGGCGTGACCAGCGCGACCGACCCGCGCGCGGAGGCGCTGCTTAAAGACAGCGCGGAATGGCAACTGCTGCTGCAGGTGGATTCCGACGCTGCGCTGCACACGCAGTGGGGCAATACCGGCATGTTGTACTTCTGGATTCGCCGCACTGACCTGCTGTCGCGCAATTTCGATGGCGTGTGGGTGGTGCTGCAATCCGAGTAACCATCTCGTTGAGGGTGTTCGAAGATGATGAAAAGAAAGCCGATTCTGCTGTATTCCCTGGCCCTGTTACTGGCCGTCGGCGCATGCACGATTGTCGCCCCCAACGGCACAACCGGCTCGGCGACCGTTTCCGGCGATACGGCTGGCACAACCGGCGGCGCGTATCCGTTCGGCAAACGCATCAAGACATCGGGCTGCCGCGCCGAAGGCGCATTGCAGGACAGCGCCTGTACGCCCGGCGATATCCTGCCGGAGGCGACGAAGGCGATGATCTGCGTGCCCGGTTACGCCAAGACCGTGCGCAACGTGCCCACCAGCGTGAAGAACGCGGTGTACGCCGAGTATGACATCACCCGCCATGTGGCGGGCGAATACGAAGTCGACCATCTGGTCAGCCTTGAACTGGGCGGCTCGAACGACATCTCCAACCTGTGGCCGGAGGCGGCCGCACCGAAGCCGGGTTTCCACGAGAAGGACAAGGTGGAGAACTGGCTGCATGCCCAGGTGTGCGCGGGGAACATCTCGCTGCACGATGCGCAGGTGCAGATTGCCGCCAACTGGCTGGCCGTGTATAACCGTATGTCCGCCAGTCCGCGCTGAGCGGCCCTGCAAAATAAAATAGACCTATGACAACCTATCCAGATGTGCGCCAATCGGTGCTGGAGACCATCGGGCATACCCCGATTGTGCGCCTGAACAAAGTAGCCCGCGGCGTGGCGCCCGCCATGCTGGTCAAGCTGGAGTACTTTAGCCCCGGCGGTTCGGTGAAGGATCGCATCGGCATCGCCATCGTCGAGGATGCCGAGCGCAGCGGCCGCCTGAAACCCGGCGGCACCATTGTGGAATCCACCAGCGGCAACACCGGCATCGGGCTGGCTATCGCCGCCGCCAACAAGGGCTACAAGTGCATCTTCGTCATGCCCGACAAGATGTCGGACGAGAAAATCCGCACACTGCGCGCGTTCGGCGCGAAGGTGGTCATCACGCCGACGGCGGTGGACAAGGACGACCCGCGCAGCTACTACAAGGTCGCCGAGCGGCTGGTGCGCGAGACGCCCAATGCCATCCTGGGCAACCAGTATCACAACCCGGCCAATCCCGACATCCACTACGCCACCACCGGCCCGGAAATCTGGCAGCAGACCGGCGGGAAGGTCGACGTCTTCGTGGCCGGCATGGGCACCGGCGGGACGATTACCGGCGTGGGACGTTACCTGAAGGAGCAGAACCCGGCCATCAAAATCGTCGGCGTCGACATCGCCGGTTCGCTGTTGTTCGACACGTGGAAGAACGGGCGCGTACCCGACCAGCCCATCCTCAAGACCTACAAACTGGAAGGCATCGGCGAGGACTTCGTACCCGGCACGCTCGACCTGTCGCTGTGCGACCTGGTGGTGCAGGTCACTGACCGCGAATCGTTCCTGATGACGCGCCGGCTGGTGCGCGAGGAAGCCATCTTCGGCGGCGGCTCGTGCGGCGCGGCGGTGGCCGGCGCGCTGCGCGCCATCCCGCAACTGGCCCTGACGCGCGACCACACCGTCGTCACGCTGCTGCCCGACGGCGGCTCGCGCTACCTGAGCAAAGTCTTCGACGACAACTGGATGCGCGATAACGGCTTCCTGAACACCGACTGGTCGCAGGGCACTGTAGCCGACTTCTCGCAGGCGCTGAAACTGCGCCCGGTGACGACGGCGCAGCCGCACGAGACGGTGCAGGCCGTCATCCAGCGCATGAAGCAGCACAGTTTCTCGCAGTTGCCCGTGGTGGACGGCGACGGTAAGTTGCAGGGCATGATCAGCGAAACCAGTGTGCTGGACTATATGCTGGCCAATACACACGCCGCCGTCGGCGAGACGCCCATCGCGCCGCTGGTGCATGAGGCCGTGGCGGTGCGCGAGGACACGGCACTGAACGAATTGAGCGACATCCTTCAGAAAGCCAAAGCCGCCGTGCTGGTCGACGACGCCTACGGCGTGATCGGCATCATCACCATGATGGACGTCATCGACTTCCTGGCGGCTTAGGATGGATCAGGCCGCCGGCTATGCGGTGCTGCAGGCCAGGATGCAGGCCTGGTGCGTGGGCCTGCTGAGTATCCCCGTCGACGCCTACCAGCTCGGCGCGGTGCTGGGCAAGGGCGCCCCGGTCCGCGTCGGCGGCGATATACTGGCGCCGGACGTGATGTTCGTCGCTGCGCAGGAGCGCCGCCAGGTGAAGGCGGACGCCGTGTACGCCGTGCCGCTGCTGGCGGTCGACATGCTGCACAGCGGCGTGAGCGAGCGCGAGCGCGCCGCTTTGCGCGGGCGCTATGCCGCCGCGCACGTGCTGGAGTACTGGCAGATCGACGTGGATCAGGGCCGGCCGCACTTCTATCAGGCCGGCGCGACGTGGCAGTACGACTGCATCGCGCCGGATAGGGCCGGCATGCACTTCTCGGTCGCCATCGTGGAGTTGAGCTTTCCCGCCGTGTGGTTCCGCCGCCAGCCCGACCTGTGGACGATGATGGCGTACTGGGGGATGATCGAGGATGTGGGTAAGCACGTCTAGACCCCGCGTAGGGGCAGGCCTGTGTGCCTGCCCGATGGCGCAGAAGGCCGACCTTACGTACAGGCAGGCCTGTGTGCCCGCCTCATACTGACCGGGCGTGGGCGCACACACAGGTGCGCCCATACGTTTATTGCGCCCATTTCCACGCAGGGGCAGGCCTGTGTGCCTGCCCGATGGCGCGGCGAGCCGACCCTACGT
>JAKALH010000438.1 GCA_021813225.1 Chloroflexota bacterium | reverse complement strand
AATGGGCCGCCCGGAACTTGTCGCCGCGGGTGTGGTGCAAATCGTCGAAAAGGCCATATCGCCGCGTGTCCGGTATGGCAGCATCGAGAATCTGCGCCAGGCGCTGGATGGAGTATACGGAAAACCTGTACCCGAGAAACGACCGGTACCTCTCCGCTTCTACCTGCTGGTTGGAATCATCTGCTTTGCGCTGCTGGCATTCGTAATTTTCGCCTTGCTGGTGGCGATACAGGCATCACAAGCGCCATTGAGATAACAACAAGACGCAAGAAGATAATGTCTTGCGCCTTTCGCGGCGGTTGAAACCGCGCGCGACGTAGTGCTGTTCCAGCGGGCCTGGCATCGGTCGCCGGCGGCGTGAAATCACACCTGACAGGTCTGGCAGACCTGTCAGGTGTTCTGTGTGCGGTGGCCCGCGACTTGGAGTCGCCGGGCAAATGCGCTAAAAACTTACGGCGACTGACTTAGCGCGCTGCCGCGAGCATATCGCGCACGAATGAGGTGATTACCTGCGCCAATCCATTCGTTCCAGTGACAGTTACCGTGATATCAGCAGCGCCTCCCGCCTGCGCGATGACGTAGGACTTATTCTGGTCCGACAGCCACACTAATGTGCTGGCAGCGGTATTCGCATGGCTGGCTGCTGCCAGAACCGCGCGACGCGCAGGCGCGGAAAAAGCGCTCTCCAGTTCGCTGGCTGTCGATGAAGGCACACCATCTTTGACCAGCGCATCAGCCAGGCCATCCGCCCGGCCCGGCTTATCGACTGGAAGCGCCGGCAGATGCGCAGCCGGAACTTTATAGACACCGGTTGTGCCGTTGCCGCCCGCTGCCGCCCCCCACTTCGTCAAGATGCCTTGGCAATCGTGTCGTCGCTATCGAGCAGTTCGAAGGTGCGAATCTGGTTGGGATCGACCCATGTACCGATGGCGAAACCGGGCAGCCAGTTATAAAACACGACGCGAGATGCGCCGTCGGCTTCGATCAGCGTCAGGCCAAAGCTGGCCCGCGGGTTGACGACAGCGCGCGCGCAGGAACGCACCACGGGATTGATTTCCAGCCGGCCTTCATTATTCATGCGGCCAAGGTCTCGCGCCAGGAGCGCATCGCGCGCCGCTTGAAGCGCCCCCTGCAGCCTCTCCGGAGTCATGCTCTGGTCAACAGCTTCCGCCAGAGTCGTCGCTGCATCGGGCTGCACCGCCATCACACTCAAAATCCACTCTGCAGGACTGAGGCGAAGTAATACTGGCTGCGCCATTATGTTTATCTCCTGTACTCACGCACTAACCGCTGACGGACTTGAATAGCGGGGATGCGGCATTCCGGGCAAACTGTCCTGCCAGGCCGCCAGCAACACTGCCCTTAGAGGCAAACAGCAACCCGCCTGCCGACGCGCCAACCATCAAGGCGACTTCGGCAATCGGAGCACCTGCAGCAGCGGCTCGCAACGAGCCTGCCACCATGGCCGCGCCGAACGAAGCTGGTGTACCGCCACTGCCGAATGTCCCGCCTGAAGAGCCGCCAGCCTGCGCTGCTGCGTCGGTCACCATGCCCTGCTTGCCGCTGATGTTGCCGCTGCCACCCGATCCCATACTGCCACCGCCGGTCGGGCTTTGACTGCCACCACCACCGCCACCACCACCGCCTGACTGCTTGGTGTCGGTGGGCGTCGGGCTGCCACCGCCTGCTCCTGCACCTGAGCCAGAACCCCCGCCTGAGCCGCCGCCACTACCGGCCGCGTTCTGCTGCCAGCCATTCGCAGCGGTCTGTGCCTGGTTTGCGAGGTCGCTTTTGACGGCGTCCAGTATAGGCTGCCCATTAAAGTAGGAGTCCGAACCGTCCAGGCCGGCAGCGCCGCCGCCAGCCAGCATGTCGCGGGCATTATGAATCTGGTCGACAAATTGATCGAGTTTATCCCCGCTGCCCTGCGTTGCGCCGTTGCCGCCCAGTCCCAGCATCTTGCTGAGCCAGGATGGGATGTTGATCGAAAGTGACGCCGAAATGCCGATACCTGCGGCCGCACCCGCTGCGGCTCCGGCCGAACCGGGACCACCCGAACCGCCAATTCCGCCGCCGGTGCCACCTGCAGTGCCTCCGGTCGCAAAGCCGCCGGCCCCTGCGGCGCCACCCGCGCTGGCGCCGCCCAGGCCGGCTATACCTATGCCGGCCAATGTCGCGCCGCCTGCCGCTGCCATGCCTGCCGCCGACTTCCCGGATGCCACATCCTGGGCGCCTTTCTTGAAGGTATTGCTGGCGCCCTGCTCGGTAGCCTGCACCAGATTGCTTATGGCCTGTGTCACATGGCCGGCTTCACGCAGCGCCTGAATCAACCGGTTCAGGGCAATCAGAATGCCCTGTTCCATCTCGGCGTAAAAAGCCTGTGCGCCCTGGCCGATCCAGTCGCCGCCCTGCAACACCTGCTCCTTCTGTTTCAGGTCCTGTGTCAGGCGTTGCGCCACCTCAGCTTGCTGGTCGAACAACTGGGAAATCTTGGTGAGCTGGTCGTAATCGGCACGAACTTTCGGCGCTGGCATAGAGTACCCTCCTGTCGCCAGAACACATTCGGAGTCTCAATCAGGGATACGAACGATTGCATCGCTGTGCTGTCCGTGAGGTTGTTGGCTTCTCCCGATGCGTTCACATGGCAGGCAGCGCAATGACAGGCGATCCCGGCGGATTCCGAATATACCCTGGCGCAACATCGATTAAAGCAGAAAAGGCGCGGATAACGCGCCCCTTCTGCCCCCCTCGCCCCGTTACAGCGCGAGTTCGCCCTCGAAATAATGCTTGCCCTCAACGTCACCTCTCTGGTGGTCGCCGATGGCGCGGGCCAGGTTCTGGCTGAACCAGACGCATGCTGCGGAGAGTTTCTGCACCTTGTCTTTGATCACGCTGAGATATTGCGCCAGTGCGGCGGTCGTGCCAAAGCTGAAGAATGCGGTTGCGCGCAGGATGTTGATCGCTGCCTCAAGTACCTTGCCGACGGCATCGAGTGTCTCGTGGGCGGTATTGAAACCCTTGGACACGTTCCCGATGACCGTGTAATCCATTTGAACAACTTGTCCGGCCATAGTAATAACTCCTCAAATATCCTGGAAAGGTTGATGCCGCTAGATACCGGAGAACATATCGCCGAGATTCCCGGCCATACCCTGTATCTTCTGATCGGCCTCGTCGACCGCGTTGGTGGCGTCAGTCAGGTTCAGGTTGACGCCTGCGATCGCCGCAATCAGTTCCGCGATGGCTGGCAGCAGTTTGGTGACCACTTTCTCGGCGAACTGATCGGCGTCACCGCCGATCCACGCCGCGCCAACGATG
>JAKALH010000022.1 GCA_021813225.1 Chloroflexota bacterium | reverse complement strand
CTCAGTGGCATGTCGCATCGATCATTCTGGCCGACATTGAAAGCCCTCCAAAAAATGTTGGGCGATTGTGGTTTTGATAGAACCGAGATTATTCAATCGAATGTATCTCATCCACATGGGCCTGAAGTGACGCTGGCCGCAACCCAGCCGGGTATACCGACCAGGCATACAATACGGCGCCAACGCGTGAAAAGAATGTTTGGTCTTTGACGAGCTGCTGGCGAAGACAAGCGCTCATACTTTGCCTGTTTGTGGTGGATGTCATCATGGCGCCGCTACTGTGTGACAACAACGGGCGCGTCGCTGTAGATCGTCGTGGTGTTGTAGCCGTTGTTGATATCGACGCTGATGTAGTAGGTTCCCGCCGCCACACCGCTGGTATTCCAGGCATATGGCAGCGATGAATCCGCTGCCGCCGCGCCCGCGTACCGCGCCATTGCGATTGGCAGGTAGGCAAAATGGGTGCCAGCCGGCGGCGGAGGCACATATGCGGCTGCCAGCTTCCTGCCGCTGGTCGAGTAAGGAGCGGTGTTGTAGTAGTAAGTCAACGTGGTGCCCGGCGTCAGGTTCGCCTGCATCTTGATGGTATAGGGAAGACCTGTGGTGACCGTATCCGTGGCGGTCAGTTTGATCGTTCCGATATAAAACGGCGTGGCATCGGATTCCTCCGCAGGGTCGAAGCGCAACTGCTGGCGCGTCGACTGCGATGTCCAGGCGCTGCTGCAGGGATCGGCCGGATCCATAACCCCTGCACCCGACAGGTCGAGGGCGATGGTATTCCAGCCTGCGTGCAGCGGAAGCGCCCTCGTTGTGCCGCAGTTTTTGAAACCGCCCGTGGAGTCGGCATTCGACCAGTTAATGCGCACCAGCCAGCCAAAGCTGACATCCGGCGTGCCATCCAGTTTAACCTGCGCCGTCAGATAGTGATATCGGGCTGTGTTAATCGGCGGGTCTGTGGTGATGGGCGGACTCCAGTAATTGTCATTCAGCAGGTTGATGTGCGGATCTGCCCAAGGCCCCGTATTGCATTGCGCGCCGGGAATCGCGATGGTGCTTGATGTCAGTATATTGTTGCCAAAGGTTGGCGCAACCATGTTCCCGTAGGAGTAAATGCTCTGCGGCCCGCTCATATCCCATGGTCGATGCAGCACTGCGGTCGCATAGTCGTCACCCGTATCGTACCCCGGCTTGACAATGCGCGCCTGCGGCAGCGCCTGCACATCCCAGGGGCCTGCCTGATTACTGCTCTGCCCGGCGACGCTGAGTTGCACCGTCCACTGGCCTGCCGGCAACGACAGCGGCAGCATTGTGCTGCCGGCGCTGGCCTGTATATCCAGCGGTACGCTGTAGCTGCTCCCCAGCGTATACTGGCGCAATATATCGTTCACTCCGCCGGACGACTGCAAGGATATTTGAACCGACCCGCTCTGGTTGGTCGTCCATGCCAGCGGGCGCGCCTGCACCGGCGTGAGACGCACCCAGTTGATCTGCACGATTTTGTTGTTCATGGCGCTGAATCCAGGATCCAGCCGCAGACCCGTGATGTTCCCCGACCACGGCAGCGTGCCGCCAAAACCTGAGAAAGAGCCATTGGTATACGCGCCCAGGTCGATCGTATAGATATTCCAGCCGGGATAGGTCTTGTAGAACACCGTCTGGCCCCATCTGGACGGATTGCCGATATCGGCGACGGAGCCGTTCGTCCACATCACCTGGAACCCCGGATCGCCGGCATCCACCGAATCGATGTACATGCGGATGGTCAACTGGCGATAGTAGCTGGCGTTGATGGGATGTATCTGCCCGGTTTGGCCGGTGGGCAGCGCATCGGGATATCCCGGATGCAGCAGAAACAGATCGGGGTTGCTGACGTCGGGGCGCACCTGGCCGCACCAGAAACCGGCCTGACACCATGACAGATTGTCGATGAAGTGGTTGGGGTACAGGCATTTGGGCGAATCAATCTGGCGAATACCCAGCGGGTCATTCATCGCCAGCGGGGCGCCCCACGCCTGTGTCCAGTAATCCGGCGCTTCGCCTGTTAAAACTGAGCCAGCGGGTTGTGTGATAACGATGCTCTCTGGAATACTGACGATCCTTGAGGCATTGGACACACGCCCTCCCGCGATAAGAGCAAGTATGAGGATTAACAATAAGCTGAACCCGAAACGCGATGGCCGTGCCACGATCAACGCTCCTCTATGTACCTGGCACCAACTGGACAGGCGACTGCACACCAGTGGTCATACGATTGTGCAAAGGTGTATCGATATGTAAATAAGCGGATTCCCTCATCCGAAGCGAGGCAGTATACTTTCAACCTGGCTCAACTATAGTGGCGCAACGGCCGGTGTAATATGAATGCCGCATGTGAGTGTTCTAATGCAGCGCAGCACAAAATCTACCGATATATCTAATCCCGGCGATCTTGTCTCCGTTATCGTCGTCAACTGGAACGGCAGGCATTACCTGCACGACTGCCTGACTGCTTTAAGTGTACAGACGGCGGCAGAATACGAGGTTGTCCTTGTAGACAACGCTTCCACCGACGGATCAGTCGAGTTCGTCGCGGAGCATTTCCCCTCGGTGCGCATCGTGCGCAACGACCGCAATCGGGGCTTCGCCGCCGCGAATAACATCGGGTTCCAGCATGCGCGCGGGAATTATCTGGTCACCCTGAACAACGACACCTGCGCCAACCCTGACTGGCTGGCCGAGCTGGTGAAGGGTGTGCACACCGGCCCCGACATCGGTATGTGCGCATCGACGATGGTGCTGCGGAGCGACCCGAGCATCGTCGACTCGACCGGCATTGCATTCAATCGCTGCGGGGTCGCCTGGGATCGCCTCAGCGGATGCCGCCTGTCCGATATCAATCCGCAACCGGTTGAGGTATTCGGGCCATGCGCCGGTGCCGCCATGTACCGGCGCGAAATGATCGATCAGGTCGGTGGGTTTGACGAGGATTTCTTTATCTACCTGGAAGATGTCGACCTGGCCTGGCGCGCGCAGAGCCACGGCTGGCGTTGCCTGTCAATTCCCGCCGCTGTGGTGCAGCATGTTCACTCCGGCACATCCAGAGAAGGTTCGCCTGGCAAAAATTACAACTTGGGGCGCAATAAGGTCTGGATGCTGTATAAGAACCTGTCAGCGGCACAGCTCGGCTGGTTGCCGCTGATCCTGCTATACGATTTTTCGGCAGCACTCTACTCACTGTACCTGTACCGCAACTGGTGGTCAATACGCGGCCGGATAGCGGGGCTGCGCGGTCTTAAAGGCATGAAACTTAAGCGCCACAACAGCTTGAAAGACGCACAACCTCCGTCGCGGTGGGTCAGGCTGCTGGAGCAGCTGGAACCGCCCTGGCGACTCGCCGGCCAATTTGCACAACGACGACACTGAGCGCACAACATAACAATATCATGTCCTGTACCAGCTATGCAAACCCTTCATTCCCGCATGGCTATCGGCACAAACACTTGCGAGCGATAGAACAGAAACGGCCCCAGATTCACGCTGGTCAACGCCCCATTCCCGGCCCGGTCGATAGCGCGGACATGGGCGTACCATGTGCCGACACCTAACACTGTGGTAATGAAGCTGGCTCCACTAGTTATGTTAAATGTGGTCGTTAATCCGCTCACCGGGTTGTGATCAAAAAGAACCGCGTAACCGGCCAGTCCGGCGCCCATATCCTTACCTGCGACTGCCCAGGTGATGGTAACTGCCTGCGGCATTAACAACGTGTCTGTCGGCGGTTCCACATAAAAGCCCGACGGGTTCACAGGCAGTACATTGTCCAGCAGGCCGGTGTGGGCGGCATCGCGGTGGAATTGCGGCCACGGGGCATAGCCACGATTATGCCCGCCCCATGCATACAACATGCCGTGGTTGGAGTTCGTCGTGGTGTCGACAGCGCCTGCGGCGATGACGGCGCTGTGGCCGCTGTTATTGACATCGCCCACTGCGGGAACATAGTCGAGCTTTGTGTTGGCCCAGTATGTCAATGAAGTTGTGCTGGGCTGCCCGCCGCAGTTATTTGTGGTCTGGTCGGTGTAATAGGTGCCATCCGGGTTCAGTATGATTGCCTCGCTGTTTTGTGTCAGCACAATTTCCGGCCTGGCATCGCCAGCCACATCGGCAATTACCGGAGATGTGTGCAGATATGATCCCGCGCCGTCAGAGTTGCATATCAGACGATGGAACAGCTCAGTACCGTCGCTGCTCCAGGCATACACAGTGCTGTTGACAGCCGTATTGATAAAGCCGTTTGGAACTACTGCTACCACGTCAAGCCGGCCATCGCCGTTCAGATCGCCGATAGCCGGCGATGACCGGACATAGCCGCCGACATTTTTAAGCCAGTTCTGTACCAGCCGTCTCGTGCCGTTGATTTCCTCGTAATGCCATGAAATCACATAGGCGCCGCGGTTGGCCAGTGTGCCCTCGCCGGTGCCCGCCACAATATCCAGAACCCCATCGCCATCCAGATCGGCAATCGCCGGGCTGGATTGCAGCGGGACATCGATATGATGCTTGGCCAGTATTACGGCATCGCTATCGCGCAGTATATACAGGTATCCGCCATAACCCCCGAAGTAAGGGGTGGTCGCATCGATCCCAATGACGATTTCCAGTCGTCCGTCCGCGTTCAGGTCTGCCAGCGCCGCGGTGGATGAGACGTTGTCATACATGTAACGCCCCTCGTTGTGACATTCGCCATTCGGGTTGGTCGGCAGCCACAATGGATTTCCCGCGCGATCCAGCAGATAGATGCACTGATCCCAACTGCCGAAGACGATCTCCGGGTATCCATCGCCATTCACATCCGCGATGGCTGGCGTGGCATACACGCTGCCCTGTCCGGCGCGCGGCGGGTGAGTGCCATAGCTCCACAGTTGGCTGCCGTTGGCTCCATCCAGCGCGATGACGCCCCCGCCAACCAGGCACCCCGTCAGCATCTCCCCATAACCAACGACGACATCATTGATGCCGTCGCCGTTAAGGTCGGCCACAGAGGCGCCCATTCCGGGCGGCTGCGGCAGCGCGGCTGACCAGCGCAACGTGCCGTTGGGGTTATAAACATACACATGACCGGTGCAGGTCAAAGTGTTGCCGTTACGGTCCTGCGTCGCCACGATAATCTCCTTGTCGTCATGTGATGTATCGACATTGGCGATAGTGGCCTGTGTGGTTATACTCGCGTATGGCCGACCACCTGCCAGTTCCTGCGGGAAGCCGGATTGATTCGGCGGCGGGTTGCCGGCGGGTCGAGCGGGCAGGCAAAGCCCGATAACAGCAGCGGCGGCGACGGCAAAGTGTATCTGGCTCAACATCGATGCACCATCCGCGTGTCGCGGGACGGACCGCGACGTTTCCGTTCCGTAATGCTAAAACGTTGCTGGAATACACCGTCAGCCAGGCTGACATGAACGGCTGACGGGAGGATTATACTTTCGGTCGCGGCATTGTGCCAGCCGAATCATAGCAGCCAGCGCCGTATTCGGTATGATGCTGGCGTATGAGACATCAGCGAGGAGCTACATCTATCATGCGTATATTCGTGACCGGCGGAGCCGGCTTCATCGGATGCAACCTGACGGCGCGCTTTCTGGGACGTGGCGACAGCGTCGCCATTTACGATAACCTGTCGCGCCCGCGCACCGCGCACAACCTGGATTGGCTGCGCGCCCAGCCGCGCGTTGCGGGAGCGGATTTCAGGTTCGTTCAGGGCGACGTGCGCGACGCTGCCGGACTGCATACCGCGCTGACGGACGCGCACCCCGACCTGGTGGTGCACCTGGCCAGCCAGGTCGCCGTCACGACGTCGGTCATCAACCCGCGCGAGGATTTCGAAATCAACGCGCTGGGCACCTTTAATGTGCTGGAGGCGGCGCGGGGCCAGGCCAGGCCACCGGCGGTGTTCTTCGCCTCTACCAACAAGGTGTATGGCGGGATGGAAGACGTGGCCGTAGTGCAGGACGATACCCGTTACCGATATCGCGACTTGCCAATGGGCATCAGCGAGCAGCAACCGCTCGACTTCCACTCCCCCTACGGGTGTTGTTACTCCGCCGATACCGACATCCTCACGCGCACCGGTTGGAAGAAGTTCCCCGACCTGACTGCCAATGACGACGTGCTGACCTACAGCCTGGAGCGCGGGGTGTCCGAGTTCCAAAAACCCGTCGCACATTTTGCGTATCGCTACAGCGGCAAGATGTACGTGCAGCGCAACCGGCGCCTGAAGACATGTGTTACCCCCAACCACAAGATGCTGGTGTCGTGGGATCGCACCCCGTGTGAACTCGTTAATCCCAAGCTGGTTGAGGCCGAGCAGATAGCCGGGAAGCCGATGGCCTATCTGCTGGGGGCCGACTACGCCGGGGGCGAGGAAAAGGAGTTCTTCACCTTGCCCGCAGTGAAGGCTGGAAAGCACAAGCACCAGTTCGAGGATAAGCTCATCCCCATGCCACACTGGCTGCGCTTTCTAGGCTGGTATCTGTCGGAAGGGCATTGTTACGAAAATCCCGACACCGGCAACTGCGCGGTGACGCTGACCACCTGCTACCGCACCGAGGAAGCCGTCCGCGTGATGCGCATGATCGGCCTGTCGCCGGTGGTGGACAAGCACCATGTCGTGGCCACCTCGCGCCAACTTTACGAATACGTCAAGCAGTTCGGCCACAGCCACGACAAGTACATCCCGCAGGACATCAAAAATCTGAGTGGCCGCTACCTGCGCATCCTGCTGACTGCGTTGTTGGATGGCGACGGCAACCGGCATAGCAGGAACAGTTACCGCTATACCACCGTGCCGCCGTGCCTGGCCGACGACGTGCAGGAGATCGCCCTCAAGTGCGGCATGGCTGCCTCGGTCACGCGCGACCCCGAAGGCTTTTGTCGCGTGTATGTGGGCACGTCGCGCACGGCCATGTGCAACCTGGGCGGCAATCGCAGCGAATGGGTCGATTACGAGGGCCCGGTGTATTGCGTCGAAGTGCCCAACTCCGTCGTGATGGTGCGCCAGGGCGGCTATGCCTACTTCTCGGGCAACTCCAAGGGCGCCGGCGACCAGTACGTGCGGGACTACGCGCGAATTTACGGACTGCGCACCGTTGTCTTCCGGCAGAGCTGCATCTATGGCGAGCGGCAGTTCGGCATTGAGGATCAGGGCTGGGTGGCGCATTTCGTGATCGCAGCTGCCATGAACCGTCCCATCAACATCTACGGCAACGGGAAACAGGTGCGCGACCTGTTATACGTGCAGGATCTCATCAACGCCTATACTGCGGCATGGGAACGCCTGGACGATGCCAGCGGGCAGGTGTTTAACGTCGGTGGCGGCATGGCCAACACACTGGCAATCTGGTCGGAGTTCGGCCCGCTGCTCAGTGAATTGGCCGGGCACCCCATCGCCGTGAAATATGGCGACTGGCGCCCTGGCGACCAGCCTGTGTTTGTCAGCGACAACGGCAAAGCCGGGCGCGTGCTGGGATGGACGCCGCAGGTGTCCGTAAAGGAAGGCATCCAGCGCCTGTGGAACTGGGTGACCGCCAACCGCGAACTATTCGGGTAGCAGATCTTTGAAATAGCGACCCGCCCACTCCATGAACTGGGTGCGTTTGTAGCTTTCGGGCAGGTGCCGGATGAAGATGACGATGGACTGGCGCAACTGCGCACCGCGCAACGACCACAGACAATAGTGGCGGTCACCGTGTGTATAAGGGCCGTAGACCTTGCCGCCGAACAGACGCTGCAGGAAATTAAGGGTGGCCTGATCGCGCGCGTGCATCTTAATCTGCAGGGCGGGTTTACGCCAGTCGCCTGTGAAAGAACCTGCGGCAGCGATAACGCCCATGGCAAATCCCAGTTGGAAGTCCTCAGTCATATCCTGCATGGTGTTTCACCGGGAATGTTTTACGTGAAACATCGAAATAAAAACCCCGCCGGCGGGTTCGTCGAACCGCATTGCTGCGAGGTCATAAGCGCGCCTAGCAGGATTTGAACCCACAACCCCTTGATCCGAAGTCAAGTGCTCTGTCCAGTTGAGCTATAGGCGCGAACGCTCTAATTATACTGCAATTGACATGCCCCTGCTATCCCTGTATTATCTAACCTGCATGCACGTACAGATGCCATCGACTCGTCGCCACGGTTATGTGGCCGACCCAACGCAGAGCGGTTTTTGTAGCGGCTGACAATGCCTGATGTAGTTGGTTGTGTTGCTGGGTCTTGTGCGGCGAAAGCCTTCGAACCCCGCCAGGATCGGAAGATAGCAACGGTAAGGAGTCCCTTTCGGGTGTCACAGGGGCGCCTGGCAACACAATCAACCACATCAGCGTTCGCACATAAATCAACCGGTGACTTATCGCATCCGCCATCGCCCTCACACAGTCACCCATAACATGATGTACGGGTTTTTCATATAACCATGTTCACGGGTAAAAATCCGTTTGCGCGGCGACCGGTTGATGCCAACCCTGCCAACCAGTCTCAGCAGGCAGCCCGGTTACGCTGGCTGGCCTTCCCCATCATCCTAGGGGTGCTGAGCCTGCTCACCGCCGGATACCTGAGCACATTCACGCCAGCCAAGATTCTGGACGGCAACCAGATCATCAGCCTGCAAACACACCAGACGACCGTGGGCGCTGCGCTGAAGGAAGCCAGCATCCAACTGCGCCCCGAGGACATCGTCTCGCCGCCGCTGGCGGCATCACTGAACCGCAATGACACGATCATCATACATCGCGCGCGGCTGGTTCGTGTCCTCATTGACGGCCAGGAACCGCTGCTGGTGCGCACACAGGGCAAAACGGCAGAGGATGTGATCGCCAAGCTGGGCTATACTATCGGCGAGCGCGACAAGCTGACGGTCAACAATCAGCCGTCGACAGTTCTCCCCCCGTTGCCGTTGACGTCCGGCTCATCGCCCGACCTGCTGTCTGCCGATATCCGATTCAAGCACGCTATCGCGGTGACCATCCAGCAGCAGGACGCATCGCCGAAGACCATCCTGACGACTGCGCCAACCGTGGGCGAGGCGCTGCTGGAAGCCGGCTATAAGCTGTTCCTGGCCGATACCGTGCACCCGTCCCCCAGTGCGCCACTGCAGGCCGGCGAGCAGATACAGCTTTCGCGCTCCAAGCCGGTCAGTGTGTGGGTGGATGGGCGTCGCGTCAAAACACGCACCAACCGCGCCACCGTCGGCGAGGTACTGGCTGACCTGAACATCGTTTTATACGGCGAGGACTACGCCAAGCCTGGGCTGGATGCCAGGATCGTCGATAACATGGAAGTCCGCGTGGTGCGCGTGCGCCACGAGATTGCCATCGACCAGGAAATCATCCCTTTCCAGACACGCACCGAACCTGATCCTAATGTCGAACTGGACCAGTTGGTGCTGGGACAGCAGGGCGCGCCCGGCGTGCACGAACGCCGCACCTTGATTACCTACCAGGACGACACCGTAACACACCGCGAGGTCATCGCCGACTTCGTGGCGCAGGAGCCTAAACCGCGCATCTACAACTACGGCACTAAGATTGTGCTGCGCACGCTGGACACTCCCAGCGGCCCGGTGCAGTACTGGCGTGTGATCCGCATGCTGGCCACGTCATACTCGGCCAGCACCGCCGGCGTGTCGTTGGGCGCTTCGTACTACGGCCATGTGCGCTGCGGCTTCACCATGCGTTCCGGGATCGTCGCGGTCGACCCGCGCGTGATTTCGCTGCGCACGAATGTTTATGTGCCGGGTTACGGCCTGGGGAACGCCTGCGACACCGGCAGCGCCATCATCGGCAAGCGCATCGACCTGGGATATGACGACAACAACCTGCAATCGTGGTATCGCTGGGTGGATGTTTACCTGCTGACGCCGGTCCCGGCCAATATTAACTACCGCATCAACAACTGACGCCGCGCATGAGCCACTCCACCAGCATCCGCAGCCGGCTGCGTTCGGCAGGCATCGCGCCGCGCAAGTCCCTCGGCCAGAACTTCCTCACCGATGACGACACAGCGCGCCGCATCGTGCGGCTGGCCGGCATCCAACCGGGCGAGGTTGTCCTCGAAATCGGCCCGGGCATCGGCGCGCTTACCCGCCATCTGGTGCAGGCGGCGCGACACGTCATCGCCATTGAGATCGACCGCAACCTGATTCCAATCCTGCAGCAGGAACTGGCTGGCGCGGCCAATGTCACCATCCTGCAGGCCGATGCGCTGGCAGTGGATTTCGCCGCATTGCTGAGCGATGCCGGCGTCGATGCCAGCGCGCCCGTGCGCTTCGTGGGCAATCTGCCGTACTATATCACCTCGGCCCTGATCCGCCGCATGCTGGAGTCTTCGCTCGATATCCGCAGCATCGTTCTGACGGTGCAACTGGAAGTCGCCGAGCGCATCGTCGCCCAACCCGGTGACATGAGTCTGCTGTCAGTAAGCGTGCAGGTATACGGCAAGCCAGAACAGTTGATGCGGCTAAGCCCGTCGGTGTTCTACCCGCAGCCGGATGTGGATTCGGCTGTTGTACGCATTACGCCTTATCATCAGTGCGACCACCCGGATACGCTGTTCGAGCTGGCGCGGGCCGGCTTCAGCCAGCGGCGCAAACAATTACGCAATACCCTTTCCGCAGGTCTGCAACTGCCCAAGACGGATGCCGATGAGTTGCTGGCCGATGCAGCCATCGATGCCGCCCGCCGGGCGGAGACGCTCAGCATCCCGGAGTGGATGCATCTGACCGAGGTTTACGTCCAGCGCGGCTATGCGGCGGCAAAGCGGTCGGACAGCAGCGCGAGCGACTCTCTCAATAACTCGGATGTCGCAGCGCCCACGACGGCAAACTCGACCGAGCTGTAATCTTTGCCGGACCGCAGCGGGAATACGTCCCCGGCGTGGTTGGTAACAACCTGAGCGCCGGATTCCACCAGCAGCGGCCACAGCGCCGCGATATCCCATACATGCACTGTGGAGTCGTAAGCGCCGACGCATTCGCCGCCGGAAAGCAGGGCAAAGTCAAACCCGCTGGAACCCGGCAGGCGCAACTTGCAGGGAATCCGCCATTTCCCGCCTTTCAGTGAACGCGTGCCGACGGCGAACAACTGTGTCGAGGTCAGTTTGCGATCCCCGGCGGCATGAATCGGCACCTCGACGTTTTCGGTACTGCGCCAGGCGCCCTTCCCGCGCACGGCATAGTACTGGCGGCCGAATGGCGGGAAATCCGCCACACCCAGAACGGGCTGGCCGTAATGCAGCAGGCCGATGAGTACCCCCCAACCCGGATAGCCCCACGCGAAGTTCGTCGTGCCGTCAATCGGGTCGATCACCCAGCACCACTCATTCCCGCCGTATACCTTGTCGCCCTCTTCGGACAACACACTATGGTCGGGGTAACGGGTCTTGATTTCCTCGCCCAGACGATGGTCGGCCTCTATATCCGATGCCGTTACCAGCGTGCCATCTTTCTTGGTGGATGCGACCAGCCCGCCGCTGGCCTCTTTCAGCCGACGCCCGGTGCGCTGCGCCAGTTCGCGCGCGAATTCCAGCGCGCCATCAGGAAGTGTGAAATCGCCGCCCGTGGTGACGCCCAGAGCATACTGCGCCGCGACGCGCTGCGCCGCGATCCGCTCCGGGTCGACCACAATCTGCGCCAGCAGATGGCGCACCGAAGCGCGTTCGTCCACACCCAACGGCTGCCACGCCAGGTTCACCCGTTCCGCCTTTTCGCTGAAGATATGCTCCCAGAACTCATCAAGATTCATCGTTGCACCACACTGCTGTAACGCGCCAGCCAGGCTGCCGCAAACTCCTCGAAACGACTGTCGATAATGGCACGGCGGATATCCGCCATCAGTTGAATCAGGAAGTGCACATTGTGCAGACTCATCAGGTAAAGCCCAAGAATTTCGCCTACATGCAGCAGGTGGCGGATATAGGCGCGCGTAAACGTCCGGCAGGCGTAGCAGGCACAACCGGGGTTCAACGGCTGTTCATCATCCTCGTACAGCTTATTGCGCATGTTGATGCGCCCGGTAGCGGTGAAAGCGGCGCCGTGCCGCGCCAGGCGCGTGGGCAGGGCGCAGTCGAACATATCCATCCCGCGCGCCACGCCATTGATCAAGTCGGTGGGTTCACCGACACCCATCAGGTAGCGCGGTTTATCTACGGGTAACGCAGCATCCATCCATTCCAGCGTGTTGAGCATCTCCTGCTTAGTTTCACCGACGGCCAGTCCCCCGATGCCATGCCCGGGGAAGTCCATGGCGCTGATGGCGCGCGCGGACTGCTCGCGCAGTTCTCGAAAGATGCCGCCCTGCACGATTCCGAACAGCGCCTGATCGTCGCGGGCGTGCGCGCGCCGGCAGCGTTCCGCCCAGGCATGTGTGCGCGCCATGGATATAACGTTGTACTCACGGTCAGTCGGCGGCGGGCACTCGTCGAAGCACATAATGACGTCAGCACCCAGGTTCTGCTGGATGCTGATGGATTTCTCCGGCGTCAGGCGGTGCATACTGCCGTCCAGGTGGCTCTTAAAGGTCACACCTTCATTGTCAATCTTGCGCATCTCGCTGAGCGAGAATACTTGGAAGCCGCCACTATCGGTCAGGACAGGGGCATTCCAAGCCATAAAGTTATGTAAACCACCGTGCCGCGCTACGAGCTGATCGCCCGGGCGCAGGTACAGGTGATAGGTATTCGCCAGAATCATACTGGCGCCTGCTTCGGTCAGGTCACGCGGGGAAATGGCTTTGACCGTGGCCTGTGTGCCAACTGGCATGAAAACCGGCGTGAGCACATCGCCGTGCGGTGTATGAAACACCCCGACGCGATAGCGTTTCTCGGTGTGCTGGATATCGAACGAGAACATACTGGTGTGTGCCGACTATTGCCCCAGCAGGCTGGTTGTCTGTGGCGCAACAACCGCCTGCCCTGCGCTGGCGCCGGAGACAATCTCGCTGTAATTTTCGTTGCGCAGTCCCGTTTTCACCTCGACTTCGCGCGTTGTCTTATCGTCAACACGCAACGTCAGGTATGTCTTGCCGGTCTGTCTGTCTTTGCGGATGGCCCAGTTAGGCGCCAGCAGCACATTGTCGCGTTTCTCCAGGACGATGGACGCATTCGCCGTCATGCCCACACGCAGCGGGGCGTCTGTTTTTGCCAGCACGACGCGCACCACATATGACACGACACCGCTCACATTCGTCGATGTCGCGGCGACGCGGTCGACAGCGCCCTGCAACTCTACGCCGGGCAGCGCATCGAGCGTGACGGTGACATTCAAGCCGGGATGCACTTTGGCGACGTCGATTTCGTCGACAGTGATATCGACATGCAGCGTTGATGTGTCGACGAGCACGACAGCCGGTTGCGTACTTGCGCCGGCGCTCTCGTCTGCTTTGATGTTTACGGCGGATACCACGGCGCCCAGCGGCGCAATCAGCACGGCCTGGTTCAACCGGCGCTGAGCCTGTTCAATCTGCAATTGGGCTTTCTGGCGTTCGGCGCCAGCCTGGTCGATGTTGTACGGGCGCATGGGCTGCTGCAATTTATCCAGTTGAGCCTTCGCCGCCGCAATCTGCTGCAGTGCCGCAGTGGTCTGCGCCCGGTCGGGGCCGCGTAGCAGGCGATCGTATTGTTGTTTGGCGGTTTCCAAGTTATTGCGCGCCTGCTCCAGTTGGGTGATCACCGGGCTGCCCGGGTAATCCTTTGCAGCGTACCGGTAGGTCAGGTCGTTGGCCGCCTGCGCCAGGCGCAGGGCGGCTTCGGCGCTGCGCACGGCGGTTTCGGCCGCCGCAAGGTCGGCCTTATCCGGACCGGCCTGCAGTTTGCCGTAGCTGGCGTATGCGGCGTTCAGCGCCGCCTGCGCCGCCGCCACATCGGATGTGCGCGGCCCTTCGAGTGTGCGGCTGTAACCGGCACTGGCGATCACCAGGCCGGCCTGCGCCTGTTCGAGCGCGGCCTGCAGATCGGCCGTATCGAGTCGGGCAATGACGTCACCCTTCTTCACTGCATCGCCTTTTACTACGTTGACGGCGGCCACGCGCCCGCCGGTTTGAAAGCTCAGCCTGACCTCAGACTCGGGCTGAATATTGCCGGTGGCGTTGACCGTCGCGACGAGAGAGCCGGTCTGCAATGTGGCGCTGCGCGCAGTTTGCGCGCTCTGACCGCTGCCGAAAGGCGCGGAACAGCCCGTCAGCAGGATTGCGGCCAATATGCTGACCGTGAAGCGAATGCCGGCCCCCGGCCGGCCGCGATGTGCTGCCATGTGCGGTGTCGATATCCTTAACTCGTAATGCCTGCTGCCATCGATACAGTCTGTCGTCCGGCGAATCACCTGCGATGCAGATGCTTTGACGGGTTGTATTGTAGCCGACAGGGCGCGCAGATTGGTGTATCGTTGCAAAATGATCAGGCTGGCCCATTTACTCACCGCCACATCGGGGACGCTGTCCGGGCAGCCGGGCAGCGAACAGGTCTTCAGCGGCTTCTGTTTCGACTCGCGTCGCGCGCAAACCGGCGAATTGTTCGTGGCTCTGAAGACCGACCGCGGCGACGGTCACGATTTTGCAGCGGAAGCGCTGGCGCACGGCTGCACGGGCGCGCTGGTCGATGAGGGGCGTATGAACGGCGACCTGCCTGCCCTGCCCGATAGCCGGCCTGTCGCCATCATCGCCGTGCCCGATACATTCAAGGCATTGAGCGATTATGCGGCGTTCATCGTGCGGCAGCAGGGCGCGCCCATCGTGGCCGTGACCGGCAGCGTGGGCAAGACGAGCACACGCGAAGCCGTCGCCGCCGTGCTGGCACACCGGTTTCATGTGTTCCGCAACCCGGCCAACTACAACGGGCGGCTGGGGTTGCCCATCGCACTGGGGGCACTGGAGCCGCAGCACAATATGCTGGTGCTGGAAATGGCCACGGATGCGCCCGGCCCGTT
>JAKALH010000437.1 GCA_021813225.1 Chloroflexota bacterium | reverse complement strand
CATATCGAGTCGCCAACAACGTGGCGCACCTGTACACGGCCACAGAGATGCAGAGGCACTACCCGCTTGACTGGGAATACCTGCACCAGAACAAGAAACTGTTGGAGGGGCGCGAAGCTGGCAAGTTCAGAGATGCAGAATGGTATCGGTACGGGCGCAACCAGAACCTGGGCATGTGGGAACAGCGCAAGCTGATGATTCCATACATGATCAAGAAACTGGCCGCGTATCTCGATCATGAGGATAAGTTCTATTTCATCAACGTAACGACCGGGGGTTACGGCATCACGAGTGATGAATCGGCCGTGAGCTTGGAATACCTGTGCGGATTGCTGAACTCACCACTGCTCGATTTCTTTCTAAAGCAGGTCTCGACCAACTTCAACAGCGGTTACTTCGCCGCCAACAAGCAATACATCGAGCAACTCCCTATCCGCACCATCGACTTCAACGACCCCGCCGACAAAGCGCGGCATGACCGCATGGTGGCGCTGGTCGAGCAGATGCTCGAACTGCACAAGCGCCTGCACGCGACCGATTCCGAGCGCGACCACGAACTGATCCAGCGCCAGATCGACGCAACCGACGCGCAGATCGACGCGCTGGTGTACGAACTGTACGGCCTCAGCGCTGAGGAAATCAAAATCATCGAGGAAGCGGCACGGCGGAACTGAGAAGATGTCAGACTTCTGCCAGAAGTCTGACATCTGGCGGCGCACCGACGCGCCATGGAAACCTGACACGGATTGCCTTCCGTCATTCCCCGCGCGAGGAGCGACCTACGCCGGCGCCACGGCGTCCTCGCTCTTGATGCGGCGGCTGGCCAGCCACACCAGCGCGCCGCTGACGGCGAACAGGGCGACATTCAGCACGAACGGCAGGCTGCGGTTGGCCTGCGACATCAACCCGGCGATCCAGCCGAAGGGCGAGGTGAACACAATCACTATCACGTACAGGATGGCCATGATGCGCGCGCGCTCCTTCGCGTCGACGGTGATCACCGTCAGCTTATCCAGCAGGGTCGTCGCCGCCGGCGTGCTGAAGGCTTCGATCACGGTGGAGACGATCAGCAGCAGGTAATCGCCGGTCGAAACCGTGATCAGGATCACCTGGCTGACGATCAGCCCGACGATGCCCCACAGCATCGGCTTGCGCACGTCCATGTAGCGCAGGCGCGGCATGAAGACGAAGTAGAAGACGAGCATGATCACCGAGCGCGCGAAGGTGAAGATCACCAGGTGCTCGGCGGGTATGCCCAGCTTCTCGGTGACGAGAATCGACCAGAAGGTGCCTTTGATCACCCAGCAGATGTTGAGCAGCACCATCAGCCCGGCGGTCACCAGCGTCGCGGGCGTGCGCGCCACCTGTTTCAGCACGCTGAACGACTCGCCCAGCACGGCAAAGAGCGGTTGGTCGCGCGTCTCGCGCATGCGCGCTTCGCCCTGGCGGGTTTCCTTCACCATGAAGTTCATCACGATGAACTTGGCGGTCATCATGACGAACGAAAGCAGGTACAGCCCGCGCATGGTGGGGACGAGCGAGAACTTGCCGATCAGCAGGCCCGTGATCGGCGAGACAAACGCCGCGACCAGCCCGGCGATGTAAATCCACGACCATATGTCCACCAGCAGGTTCTGGTCGGTGTCTTCGACCAGCAGGCAGTTCCACGAGTTGGCGGTGACGCGCCACACGGCGTTGACGATGGCGGCCAGGAAGAAGTAGGACACGTCCTGCGCCACGGCCCAGATCAGGCACGGGATGCTCCACGAGATGAGGTCGAAGATCAGCGTGGTGCGCTTGCGCCCCAGTTTGTCGGTGATGGCGCCGCTCATCAGCATCCAGAAAATCTGGAAGACCATCCCCACACTGGTGATCAGCCCGATCGTGGCGTCGGTCAGGCCGAAGGCCAGCATGTAGATGGACACGTAGGGGGCGTACAGGTTGTAGGGGATGCCCCACAGGGCTTCGGTGTAGACGCAACCGCGGGCGTTGCCGCGCAGGTTCCTCAGGGTCGTGATGAAGGGATGGCTTGCCAAATGATCTGCTCTTTGCTGCGATAATGATTTTGCAGCCGGGATGAGCGGCGCGCCGCTAAAGTTTAGCCGATCTGAGCCAAAACCGGGCGCACTTGCGGAAGCCGAGGCTTCCGCCGGTGAACGCCGCCCGCTGGAGCGTCCGCCTCCAGCTTCACACCACGATATTCACCAGCCGGCCCGGCACATAGCGCACCATCTTCGGCGTAGCCGTGCCGATGAAGCGTTTCGCGCCTTCGCTGTCCAGCGCCGCCTGCTTGATGTGCTCCTCGGCGGCGCTGGCCGGCACGACGATGCGGTCGCGCAGTTTGCCGTTCACCTGCACGGCGATGGTGATTTCCTCTTCCTTCGCTGCGGCTTCATCCACAACCGGGAAGGGGCGCTGGTGGATGCTGTAAGGGTGGCCGGTCCTCTCCCACAGTTCCTCGGCCATGTGCGGGGCGATGGGCGCGGCCAGGTGCAGCAGGATATCGACGGCTTCGCCCCATTCCGCGCTGCCCGCCAGCCCGGCGTCGCGCGCCCTGTACAGCGCGTTGGTGAACTCCATCAACGCGGCGACCGCCGTGTTGAAACTGAAGTTCGCCAGGTCGCGCTCGTAGCGCTGGATGGTCTGGTGCGCCACGCGGCGCAGCTCGCGCGCGCTGAACTCCGCCGCCGGGCCGCGGTCTTCGTCGGGGGCCAGCACGATGCGCCACACGCGCTCCAGCCAGCGCCGCACGCCCGGCACGCCGGACGTGCTCCACGGCACGGTCTGCGCGAAGTCGCTGATGAACATCTCGTAGCCGCGCAGCGCGTCCGCGCCGTGCTCGGCGATGACCTCGTCCGGGGTGATGACGTTGCCCTTGGACTTGCTCATCTTCTCGAAATACTCGCGGCCCTTCTCGTCCGTCTTTTTCTGCGGCGACAGAATCAGCCCCTGGTTGCGCAGCGACTGGAACGGCTCGATGAACGACACCACGCCCAGGTCGTACAGCACCTTCGTCCACATGCGCGCGTACAGCAGGTGCAGCACGGCGTGTTCCGCGCCTCCTACGTACATATCGACCGGCAGCCAGTACGCGACCTTGCGCGGGTCGAAGATGACCCGGTCGTTGTGCGGGTCGGCGAAGCGCATGAAGTACCACGACGAGCACGCCCAGGTCGCCATCGTGTCCGTCTCGCGGCGGCCTTGCGGCTGGTTGACGAATGCGGGGATATTCGCCAGCGGCGATTCGCCGGTGGCGGTCGGCTCGTAGTTCGCCACGTCCGGCAGGCGCACGGGCAGTTCGCTCTCGTCGACGGCCACCTCGCCGTCGGCGCC
>JAKALH010000436.1 GCA_021813225.1 Chloroflexota bacterium | reverse complement strand
GCACTCCTGCAGATAGCCGCGGATGGCGTGGTAGTACTGGATGGCGCGCTCGATGCCGCTGGTCACCACCATCGCCCGCGCCTGCCCGCCGATCTTGTTCATGCCGATCACCTGCTTGAGGAAGTGATCCACCATAATCTCGGCCTTCAGGCGGATGGCATGGTCGTTCGACTCCACATACCTGCGCAGTTTCTTCTGCGCTTTCCTCGTGTCGAACTCCGGGTCGCTCTCGACCTTCTTCACCAGCTTGTAGTAGCTGGACACGGGCGTGTAATTCTGCAGCACGTCCAGGATGAAGCCTTCCTGGATGGCCTGCTTCATCGTGTAGGTATGGAAGGGGCGATGCTTGACGACACCGCCTTCGTCAAACGGCTCGCCGAAGATTTCCAGCGTCCTGTTCTTGGGCGTGGCGGTGAACGCGAAGTAGCTGGCGTTGGGCAGCATCCTGCGCGCCTCGATGATGCGGTTGATGATGTCTTCGGTGGTCTCGTCGTCCTCTTCCGCGCCGGCCTCCGATAACGCCATGCTCATGGCCGCCGAGGTGCGCCCGCCCTGGCTGGAGTGTGCCTCGTCGATGATGATAGCGTAATGCCGCCCGCGGTGCTGGCTGCCGATTTCGTCCAGGATGAACGGGAATTTCTGCACCGTGCTGATGATGATCTTCTTGCCGCCCTCGATGAACTGGCGCAAATCGCCGGAGTGGTCGGCATGGCCGATAGTCGATGCAACCTGCGCGAACTGCTTGATGGTGTCGCGGATCTGCTTGTCCAGGATGCGCCGGTCGGTGACGACGATGATCGAGTCGAAGACTTCCCGGTCGTCCTTGCGCAGCCCGATCAACTGGCAGGCCAGCCAGGCGATGGAGTTGCTCTTGCCGCTGCCGGCCGAATGCTCGATCAGGTAGCGATGGCCCGCGCCGCGCTGCGCGATATCGGCCAGCAGCTTGCGCACCACGTCGATCTGGTGGTAGCGCGGGAAGATCTGGTCGCGTTTCCTTCTATTAGTCCTTTCGTCTTTCCTCTCCACGAGCTGGGCGTAGTGCTCGAGGATATCGGTGAGGCCCTGGGGAGTCAGGATGCGCTTCCACAGGTAATCGGTCATCAGTCCGTCGGGGTTGGGCGGGTTGCCGGCGCCGTCGTTCCAGCCCTGGTTGAACGGCAGGAACCACGAGGCCTTGCCTTTCAGGGCGGTGCACATGCGCACTTCATGATCATCCACCGCGAAGTGCACCACACAACGCCCGAACTGGAACAGCAACTCGCCCGGGTCGCGGTCGCGTTTGTACTGCTCTATGGCGTCTTCGACGGTCTGCTTGGTCAGGCTGTTCTTCAGTTCAAACGTGGCGATGGGCAGGCCGTTGATAAACAGGCACAGGTCGAGGGCCAGTTGCGTCTCGTCGCGGCTGTAGCGCAGTTGGCGCGTGACGCTGAAGCGGTTAGCCTTGAAGCGTTCGGCGGCCTTGGCGTTGCCGGGCGAGGGTGTGCTGTAGAACAGGTCGAGGGTGACCGCGCCATGCTTGATGCCGTTGCGCAACACATCAATCACACCGCGTCTGGTGATCTCTCCCTGCAAACGGGCGAGGAACTTCTGGCGGGTGGGGCTGTCGTGGTCGAGGTCGAGCGGGACGATCTGTTTGGGTTGCGCCGTCTCCACGAAGGCGCGCAGTTGCGCCAGGTCGACGGCGTACTCGCGGTTGTAGTCATGCCAGTCGCCCAGTATCCAGCCGGCGCCGCCGTACAGGGCGCTGGCCTCGCGTGTGGCATTGCCTGTATCCGGCGTGGGCCTGGCGCTGCCGGCCATCGCGGCGACGATCAGGCTCTCCAGGCCTTTTTCTGAAGTATCGGTATTCATCGGATTTACAGCGGCGGCGTCCAGCCAAAACGGCTGCCCAGCCCGCGCAGCATGCGGTCAATGCTGATGAGCCTGCCCGCGCGCGCATAATGCAGCAGGCAATCCCAGAAACCGGGGCAGATATCGACTGGGTAATACAGGCGATGGGCTTGCGTAAACACACTGGTGTCCAGGACGCAGGTGATGGGTGTGTCTGCCATCGCCGTCAGTAGCCCAGGTTCCTGGCGAACTGGTCGAATGTCTTGCCGCGCAGGTCGGTTAAGCGGTAGGCGTCCTGATAAAGCAGCCGGCCTTCCCTGGCGGCCTGCACCACCGCCGCGCCGAAGCGTTTACCCACCCGCACGTTCTGGGTGTTCCAGAAATTGCCCCCCCCGAGCCGCCTTCGAGCCGGTTTGCCTGCGCCTTTCGTCCTCGGCATAACGGTTGTAGAAGTCGAAGAACGCCTCTCGCGCGATCAACCCGGCGTCCAGTGCGCGGCGGGCGGTCACAATCGGGCTGACTTTGAAGCAGCGCGCCAGGTATTGATATGGCTCAGCCTGCTGTCGCGCTTCGCCCCAGCGCTCTCGCAGCTCCTGCTCGGGCACGACGAACTCGGCCGCCACCCGGTTGCAGAAGCGCTCCACGGGTGCTTGCTGGACGGGTTGAAGTTGGAGCGGGTCGAGGTCGGACACGCCGTCCGCGCCCAGCCACAGATGCGCCAGCTCGTGCGCGAAAGTAAAAATTTGCGCCGATTTGGCGTCTGCGCCGTTTATGAAGATCAACGGCGCATAGTTGTCGCTCAGAACAAACCCACGGAACTCCTGCGGATCCAGTTTGCGGCGCGTGTTGTTGCCCACCACGCCGTTGATGACGATCAGGATGCGCGCCGCCTCGATCTTCTCGCGTAGTTGCCGCAGCGCCCCCTCCCAGGTCGATACGCTGTTGGCCCAGCCAGGTTGAACATCCAGCGTCTTGCGCATCGCAGCAGCCACCGCGCGCGGTTGATCCTGCAGTGTGGCGCTGCCGATAAAAGCCAGCGCTTCCGCGCCTTCATCGATCAGGAAGTCGCGCATCCAGGCCTGCCGGCGTTGCATGGCCTGGATCGTCTCCAGCAGATCGGGGCTGGGGCGGCGCACCGGCGCATCGTCCACCGTGCGCAGATCGGGTACGGGAAGACGGTCCTCCGGCGGTTCTTTCAGGAAGAGGAAACCGAAGGGCGTATGGGTGGCGGCCGCCAGTTTCTCGGCCTGCGACAGCTTGAGGGCGCCGGTCTGCTCCCAGCGCTGCACCTGCCCGGGCGGGACGCGCAACTTGCCGGCCAGGGCCTCATCCGAAAGCCCGGCGCGCTCACGCGCCCAGCGCAGCACCTGTGGTTGAAAAGTGACGTCCATCGCGTCCACCCAAATGTGATTCTATGCCAAAGGCACTTTCAGCGTTAACCCGACCTGAAGGGCGACAAAATCGCCTACCTCAATTCCCGCAGGTACGGCGCCAGCGCCGTCAGCAGGCG
>JAKALH010000435.1 GCA_021813225.1 Chloroflexota bacterium | reverse complement strand
GCGGTGTGTCACACCGCTGCGGACATTCACAGCCGCTGCAGGCGCTCCACGTGCTCGCCGACGGAATCACCATGGCGGTGTGTCACACCGCTGCGGACATTCACAGCCGCTGCAGGCGTTCCACGTGCTCGCCGACGGAATCACCATGGCGGTGTGTCACACCGCTGCGGACATTCACAGCCGCTGCAGGTGAATGCCGCCATCCACGTTGATGACCTCGCCGGTCGAGAAGGGCAAAGCCCCGGCCGCAATGGCGGCCACTGCGCGCCCCACATCCTCCGGCTGGCCCCAGCGGGCGATCGGCGCCAGCCCTTCGGCGATGCGCTTATCGTACCTGCTTTTCGCCGCGCTGGTCATGTCGGTGTCGATAATGCCGGGGCGCACTTCGTACACGTTGATGCCGTACTCGGCCAGGCGGTCGGCGTACAGCGCCGTCATCATGCCCATGCCCGCCTTCGACAGGCAGTACTCCGCGCGGCTGGTGCTGCTGGTGTATGCGCTCATCGAGCCGATGTTGACGATCATGGGGGTGTCGATAGTCCCGGCGGCGCGCAAGTCAATCATGATGCGAGCGGCCGCCTGCGTCAGGAAGAACGGCCCTTTCAGGTTGACGGCCATCACCTCGTCGTAGCTGGCTTCGCTCATCTGCAGCATGTCGATGCGCTGGCGCGGGGCCATGCCGGCGTTGTTCACCAGCAGGTCCAGCCGCCCGAAATGAGCCAGCGTCTCGCGCAGCAGGCGCTCGCGGTCCGCTGCGCCGGCGATGTCGGCCTGAATCACTGCCCCCGTCCCGCCGGCGGCGCGCACCTGCGCCAGTGTATCGCCGGCTGCGGCGGCGTTGGACTGGTAGTTGATCGCCACTGCCCAGCCCTGCCCGGCCAGCGCGACGGCAATCGCCCGCCCGATCCCGCGGCTGGCGCCGGTCACCAGCGCCGCCTGTCGTTTGGATTCACTCATGATGGGTCATCCAGTGCCCGGCACCGGCGCAGGCTGCTGCGCCTTGCCGAGCGCCTCCAGGAAGAAATAATCGCCCCACATCACGCTCTCGTCCACGCCCAGCCCCTTGCGCTGGTGGTACATGCCGTGCTTCAGGATGCCCTCCCAGCCGGGCGTGTCCACGGCCAGGAATTCGGGCGCGGTCAGCGTGTCCAGGATGTGCAGGGCGTAGGCGCGGTAGCCGGCCGCCTGCGCGGGTTCGTGTGTAAGCGATGCCAGGTTCAGCAGGCCGCTGGCCGCGATTGCGGCGGCGGAGCTTTCGTATGGCAGCGCCGGGGCAGGTTCGTCCCAGTCGTTGGGCGGGACGCCGTGCGCGGGCGTGCGCTCGATGTAAAAATCCGCGCAGGCCTGCGCGGTGCGCAGGAAACGCGCATCGCCGGTGAAACCACAGGCCGTGCCGAAGCCGTACAGCGCCCAGGCCAGCCCGCGCGCCCACGAGGAATCGCCGCGCCAGCCCTGCTGGGTGGACTGGCGCAGAAATTCGCCGGTGTCCGGGTCGAAGATGCCCTCGTGCGCGGTGCTGCCGTCGCCGCGCATCAGATAGCGCCGCGTCGTCAGCGTGTGCTGCGTGGCGCGGCGCAGCAGTTCGGCGTCGCCGGTCTGTTGCGCCGCGTAGAAAATGATGCCCACGTTCATCATGATATCGATGAACAGGCTGTCGTCGGCGACGAAGGAGCGCAGGTACTGGCCCTTCTCCTTGTAGCGCAGGCTGAGCGTGCGCCCGGCCTGCACCACCGGCGTTGACGGCCGGGTCGCCCTCCAGGTCGTACCAGCGCTTCCAGGTGGACCAGAACAGGAAGCCCAGGTCGTGCACGTTGCGGTCGAACTTGCGGTGCTCGATCAGGCGCGAGTAATGCTCGGCTTTGGCGCGCCAGTAGGAATCGCGCGTGCGCTCGTACAGCAGCCACAGTTGGCCGCCCAGGAAACCCTCGCACCAGTTGGTCCAGGCTTCGCTGCTGTGTTTCCACCGGCCGGCCTGGGTGTACATGGGGAAGAAATCGGGGTGAGTCTCGATCAGGCGGCGCAACTGCGCGGTGGCGAAGTCGAAGGCGCGGTCGATCTTACCGGCCAGGCCGGGGTGCGCCTGTATGTGGGGGTCATGCATGGTCTCCCTCATGCCATGATCGCGGCGCGCTCGCGCGTCAGGCTGTACTGCAGCGGCTGGCCGGCGATGTAACGCTCCAACTCCGCGATCATATACTGCCCCATGCGGCGGCATTCGCCGTCCATCGACCCGGCGATGTGCGGCGTGAGGATCACATTGGACAGCGTGTACAACGGCGAGTCCGGCGCAGGCGGCTCCGGGTGGGTCACGTCCAGCACGGCGACGAGGTCGCTGCGCCGCTGCAATACTCCGATCATCTCATCCTCGCGCACCACCGCCCCGCGCGAACTGTTGATGAAGGTGCCGTACGGTTTCATCGACGCCAGGTGCGCGCCGGAGATCAATCCTTCAGTTTCCTTCAGCCAGGGCGTGTGCGCGGAGACGACGTCGGCGCGCCGGAACAACTCGTCCAGCGCTGCCATCTCGACACCCAACTGCGCGCCCTGCGCAAGTGTGACGTAGGGATCATAGGCGATGACCCGCACGTCGAAGGTCTTGAGCCGCTCGACGACCATGCGCCCGATCATGCCGAGCGACACGATGCCCACCGTGGAACCGAAGGCGCCCGCGACCGGGTGGCGCGCGTAGCGTCTCTGCTGTTTCAGGCTGGTGACGTGCTGCCAGCCGCACTTCAGCCCGAACAGGATGTGCGCCAGCGCATATTCGACCACCGGAACCGCGTTGGCGGCCCAGGCGCTGCTGATCAGGATGCCGCGCGCCCAGAACGCATCGGTGACCAGCGCGCGAATCGAGCCGGCGCCGTAGAACACGGCCCGCAGGCGCGGCATGGCTGCCAGCAGTTCGGCGTCGAGGACCGGGCAGCCCCAGCCGGACAGGATCACGTCGGCATCGGCCAGCACGGCCGGGTTGGCGCGGACGCTCTCGGCGGTCTGCGGCGGGGCGTAAATGTCGATCAACTCGGCGATGCGCGCGCGTTCCGGCTCGCCGTAGATCAGGCGCAGCGGCTCTTCGCCGAGCACGTATAAACCTTTGAGCATGGTGCCCTCGTTCTTCATGGATGTTTTACGCTGCCCATTGATGTTGGACATGACCTATTCTGCGAACATCTCTGCGAGAACGGAGAGAATGCCTTTTTGCGCTGATGGGCTGATGTGTCCCAGCCGTTTGACCAATCGCGCTTTGTCAACGGTGCGTATCTGATCAAGAACAACCTGACCCTCCCTGCCCTGGAAGCGGCAGGCTACACGAGTTGGATAAGCTTGTCCCTGCGTGGTCATGGGTGCCACAATGACCGTTGCGATATATCGATTCATC
>JAKALH010000434.1 GCA_021813225.1 Chloroflexota bacterium | reverse complement strand
GGAGGCACTCTGTTAATTCAGCGGTTACGCTGTATAGCAGGCAGGCAGGTGCACGCACGCAACAGGCGCGTTGAACCGATTGTGTTCAATCGCTCGCATCCATGCACCTCCTTGACTAAGATGCCGAAAGAATACCACCGCTTGCGAAAGTGAGCAAGTGACAGGCAGACTCTGAGTGAAGATGCACTCACGGTTACTCCGGGCGCGAACCCAGCCCGGCGATGGTGCGCAGCAGGCCGACCGCGGTGATGATGATGGGCAGCACATCCGTCGGCTTCAGCGCCGGCAGCACCACTTTCTCCTGGCCGCTCTGCTCGGATTGCACGGTGCGGATGTAGACGAAGGCCGATGCAACGCCGACGAGCAGTCCCAGGAAGCCCCCGACGAGCGTAACGCGTGTTTTCCAGTTCATCGTATGGTTACCTCGCCGTTATTGTAGCGTGGGAGAAGCCAAACCAGCCACCGTATAATTCCGCTCATGTTGGATCAGCAACTGGTGCGCGCCCCGGAATTCCCGCAGGGAGCGCGCTGGATCAACAGTGCGCCGCTTGCCATGCGTGAACTGCGCAGCAAAGTGGTTCTGCTGGATTTCTGGGATTACACCTGCGTTAATTGTGTGCGCACGCTCCCCTACGTGGTGGAGTGGGACCGTAAGTATCGCGAGCGCGGGCTGGTCACCATCGGCGTACATGCCCCGGAATTCACCTTCGCCCGTGAGGCGCGCCAGGTGGAACGCGCCATGGCCGAGTTTGGCGTCACTTACCCGGTTGTACTGGATAACGACTATGCCATCTGGCAGGCCTACAGCAATCAGGGCTGGCCGTCCAGGTTTCTGGTCGATTCCGACGGTTATATCCGCAACCAGCACCTTGGCGAGGGTGAGTATCTTGCCACGGAACTGGCAATACAGGGCGCCCTGCGCCAGGCCGACCCCGATTACCGCCCCGTGCCGCTGACCATCCCGCTGCGCGAGGAGGACAGGCCCGGCGCGATGTGCTACCGCCCCAGCCCGGAACTCTACTGCGGCTATGCGCGCGGCGAGATCGGCAACGCCGAGGGTTTCGCTGAGGAAGCTGTTGCGATTTACATCGACCGCAACGAGCGCGAAACCGGCAAGTTCTACCTGCAGGGCGCCTGGCGCGCCAGGGGGGAGTACCTGGAACTGGCGGGCACGCGCGGGCACATTGCGCTGCACTACAGGGGCAAGGATGTCAATCTTGTCGTGTCGCCGACGGGCGACCCCGTGGAGTTGATGCTGGGCCTACAGGGTGGGCAACTGATTGGCGCGGCTGCCGCAGAGCAGCCGTCTATCATCGTCTACCAGGATGGCCGGCCGCTGCCTGACACGAATGCCGGTGCAGATGTGCAATATGCTAATGGCGAAGCCGTTGTAACACCCACGCGCCCGCGTATGGCGCGCCTGGTCAGCAATCCGGATTTTGAGGAACATGACCTGCGCCTGGAGGTGCACGGCAGGGGCGCGGCGCTGTATGCTTTCACGTTCACCACCTGCCTGGCGCGCAGCCAATGACGCTGCGCAGGGTTGCCCTTTGCCAGAATTAGGTATAATACCCGTCACGAGTTCGAGACCAGGCCATCGCAGCCGCCGGTTGCCGGCGGCCGGTCGCGATTCGTAATGCCGAAGTGGCGGAATTGGCAGACGCGCTACGTTCAGGGCGTAGTGAGCTTAAGCTCATCGGGGTTCAAATCCCCGCTTCGGCATTGGCAGTTTTAAATCACACATGAGATCAGCCGCACCACCCGACGAACAATCCCCCTCCGCAGCGGCACGCTATCTGACATGGGCTGCGGTAGTGATGATTCTGCTGTCACTGCCGCTCATCGTGAACTTCGTAGGGCGTGTGCAGGCGGAAACAAAGATGTCTGCCGAAGTGCAGCGCCGCAGCGAGCAGTTGCAGCAGGAGCAGACCACGCTGACACAATTGCGCGCCGCGCTGGATTATGCTAAAAGCGACGCATTCACCGAGCGTTATGCCCGCGAGCAGGCCCGCTACGCCAAGCCGGGCGAGGTGGTCGTCGTCCCCCCCAGTGCGCAGGATTCCACGACTCCGCGCGCGCTCTGGTGGGAGGATTTCGTCGCCCGCCCGACTGTGGCTGCCACACCCGGGGCGAATGCCACCGCCCAACCCGTTGATCGGAACCGCTAGTATGCTGCGCCTTTGCGGCGCCGCGTAAAACCATACCAGTTGATAAAAGGAGAATGACAATGTTTGGACGTGAAAAGCCTGCACCGGCTCCGCAGAGCCAACCCACAGGCTCGACAAGCCAGTACATTCCGCCGGCAGCCAGCGCCCCGTCCGGGGTGCCCGCCCCAAAAATCGAGACCGTGATTGGGCCGAACTGCCAGGTCAACGGGACACTGCAGAGCGACGGCGGCATCCGCATCGAAGGTATGTTTGACGGCACCATACAGACGACCGGCAACCTGATCGTCGCCGACACGGCCACCGTGGTCGCGGAGGTGCAGGCCTACAACGTGGTCGTATCCGGTTCCTTGAAAGGCAATGTGACGGCCAACCGCGTGGAAATTACCGGCTCCGGAAAACTGTGGGGCGACCTGAACGTGAATTCGCTGCTGTTGAACGAAGGCGCCTTCCTGAAAGGCCAGACCAACATGGGCGGCGATATCGAGCCGCCATTGATCGAGGCGCCGAAACTCGCTCCGCCACGCCCGGTCAGCACCGCCGAACTGGAGAGCGCCAACCCATAATATGGCACATCTGACGGCTGCAGAGGTCGATCACATCGCGCTGCTGGCGCGGCTGTTCCTGACTGACGAGGAGAAGGCGCGTTATGCGCAGCAGCTCTCCGCCGTGCTGGACTACGCCGCCGAGCTGGCCACGATCGACGTTGAGGGCATCCCGCCGACGGCCACCGTGCTGACCGTTCACAACGTCATGCGCTCGCCCGACGCCGCCGGAGGCAGTATGGCGCGCGAGGCGGCATTGAGCAACGCGCCGCGCAGCGATGGCGCCAGTTTTGAAGTACAGGCCACTTTCGACAACAAAGACGAATGAAACTCAGCTCTCTCACCATACACGAAGCACGGGAGGGTTTGCGCGCACGCCAGTTCAGTTCAGTTGAACTGGCGCGCGCTTTCTTAACGCGCATTCACGAGTTGAACGGCGCGCTTAACGCATTCATCACCGTGAACGACGATGAGGCCCTGGCGCAGGCGCGCGCCGCCGATGAGCGCATCGCGCGCGGCGATGATACGCCCGTGCTGGGCGTGCCGGTGGCGCTTAAGGATGTACTGAGCACGCGCGGCCTGCGCACCACGGCCGGTTCGCGCATCCTGGAGCATTACGTGCCCGCCTGGGATGCCACCAGCGTCGCCCGCCTGCGCGCGGCCGGCGCAGTATTCCT
>JAKALH010000433.1 GCA_021813225.1 Chloroflexota bacterium | reverse complement strand
TTCCGATCTTCCACGGCGACAGGTTATATCCGCGGAACGCCAGCAGCCGCAGCAGGCCGTTGATCGCCTCCACGCGCAGCGCCATAGGCGCGGCCGTGCCGCGCGCCAGCGCTTCCACCAACCACGCCGTCGACTCGACCAGGTAGCCGCGCGATACCCACAGCGATGACAGCGCCGACGCCAGGCTCAGACTGATGACCCCGCCATCGGGGCGGGCACGCGCCCACGACATCAACGCCCGCACATTGCCCAGCTCCGCTTCCAGGCGTTTCAGCAGATCGGTCGCCGGCGGCCCGCTGCCGCCGCTGGCCCGCACCACCGCCAGCGAGATGACGTAGAACGCCAACCGCTCAAAGATGAGGTCCTTCTCGCCATGTTCTTCCAGCTTTTCCAGCGCGTACTGGCGGATGGTGTCGAGCAGACGATAACGTGTCTGCCCCTCCAGGCTGTCGGCGATGACCAGCGACTTGTTCACCAGTTGCAGCAGCAACGGCAGCACATTGGCGGCGGGAAGCCGGGAGCCTGCTGACGACCCGTTGCGGATGCCATCCAGGCCGCCGTCTTCCGCGGCCTGCAACGCAGCCCTGGCCTCCGGCCCGCCGCCTGCGCCCTCGGCGGCGCTGTCGCCGCATACCGCCTGCGCGGCATCGGCGCTGAAGCCGTTGGCGAAGACAGCTACGCGCGCCAGCAGCAGGCGCTCCGGCTCGCTCAGCAGGTTATAGCTCCAGTCCAGGGCGGCACGCAGCGTGCTCTGGCGCTGCAATGTCGTGCGCCGGACGGACGAGAGCAGCGTGAAGCGGTCATCCAGCCGCGCGACAATCTCCTGCGGCGTCATCACGGCGACCTGCGCCGCGGCCATCTCGATCGCCAGCGGGATGCCGTCCAGGCGGTGGCAGATCTGTGCGACCACCGGCGCAATTTCCTCGGTCAGTTCAAAACCGGGCTGCGCGGACTGGGCATGTTCGACAAACAATTGAATGGCTTCGTAGTTCACCATTTCCGCCAGCGGCGGCGGATTGGCGGGGTCGGGTGTCGTCATGGGCGGCACGCGCCAGTTCACTTCTCCCGTGATGCGCAGCGCCTCGCGGCTGGTAGCCAGCACGCGCAGGTGCGGGCAGGCGGTCAGCAGATGCTCGGTCAACTCCGCCACGGCGCTGATGAGATGCTCGCAGTTATCCAGTATCAGCAGTAACCGCCGCGGTTCCAGGTATGCCACCAGCAGTTCGGTGGGCGTGCAGCACGGTTCATCCGGCACTTCGAACAGGTCGGCGATAGTGCGCACCAGCGAGGTGGGGTCGGCCAGCGGCGCCAGTTCGACCAGCCAGGCGCCGTCGGGATAGTCGCCCGTTTGAATCGCCGCGCTGGCGACCTGCAGCGCCAGGCGCGTTTTGCCCATGCCGCCGGGGCCTGTCAGCGTGACAAGCCGGTTGGCGGTCAACAGGTGCGTGACTTCGGTGATATCGCGGGCATGCCCGATATAGCGCGTCAACGGCGCGGGCAGGTTGTTGCGGTGTTTCCCGGGGCTTACCGCCACGGGGGTTGCGGTTGGCGCCGGCTCAGGCGCGGCAACTGCCGCCGGCGTTGGCTGAGGCGCTGGAGTCTCCGCAGCCGGGGGCGCTGCTGCGGGCTTGCCGCGCGCCCGCTCGGCCAGTTCGATCAAGCGGGCCGCCATTTCCGGTTCGTCTTCCAGATGCAGCGCCGGGATCATCTGCGCCCGGATGGTGGCAAGGTCGGGCAATCGCCGCCCGCCTTCCAGGCGCGCGATCTGGGCTTCCGAGTAACCTACTGCGATCCCAAGTTCGCGCTGGGTCATGCGAGCGCGGTGCCGTAGATATTTCAGAAGCTCCCCGAACGTGGTAATCGAGTCAGTGGTTACGCCTGGCATAGTTGTTCCGGATAAAGCGAACCGACATCGAATTGTACCCTGCGCGCCCCCATCAGCCCGGCGCCATTCTCCGCCGCATGGGCGGAACCCGCATCATCCCCGCAGCACATGCAGTATGCAGGCTGCTCCGGCATCCGGCAGCACGTCAATGCCGATTCAAGCAGAAGCGGCGCACCCGCCCGCAGGTGATGTAATGAGAGGGGGAAGAGACGATGTTTTTACAGGCGCACAAGATTGCCGACGCGCCCGGCTGTGAGAGGCCGGGCATGTCATTTACGTTTCCGTTTCGCCGAATATCATTCGATGCAGATCGGCTTCAGCCTGGCCGATCTTGTTCTGATAGATGCGCAGTTGCGCCTCAAACGACGAAGACAGGTGGCTGACCTTGTATCCCGCGATCATCTGCTCCAGCCAGTCGCACATGATGCCCGGCGCCGGCTCGCGATAACCCTGCGCGCCGTCGAAGCTGACCGTCTGCAGCGGCAGGCGCGGCGGCATGGGCGGGTATGCGCCCGCGGTATAGCCGAGGACGATGGTCGTCAATGGAAACACCCCCGGCGGCAGGCGAAGCTTCTGCGCCAGGTACGCCATATCCAACAGGCCGGCCCGCCCGGTTTCCGAAAGCATCACCGACGAGACCCCCAGCGCTTCTGCAGCCACGTTCATCGCCATGGCCGCCAGCGAGGCGTTCATGACCGCCAGCGTATACTCGATCAGCGGGCTGCGCGGGAGCACATCGGTGCCCAGCGCCAGGCGGTCGCGATGCGCGTCGGCCAGGATCATGACGGCGCGCGGCGCCTTGAACGGAATGGGATGCTCGAACAACGCACGCCACGAGTCGGCGGTGAACGTGGCGAACGACCACGACTGCAGGTTGACGGTGGACGGGGCTGTGCGCCCCGCTTCCAGAATCGCCGCGAACACGTCGTCCGGGAGCGGGCGGTTCGCAAAAGAGCGCACGCTGCGCCGGCGCAGCAGCGCGTTCAGCAGCGGGTTGTCGCGCTGCGAAGGCGGCACCTGCGGCCTGCCCCGCGCGATGCGCCACAGCGCTTTGATAAACCCGAACAGGCCCGGTGATTTCACCATACGGGATTCGCGGAGTGGCGGCAGGCCGCTGCGCCACTGTCTTCGGCAGTCAGAACATCAGTTGCGCGATGTATCCGCCGTGACGGCGGCTTCAGGCTGGCCGATCTTGTTCTTATCCACAACCGTAAGGAATCCACCGAACAGGCGGTACTCGTCCATGCGGCAGGAGTTGATCAGTTTGCCGTCGTAATAAGTCATGTCGGGGCAACTGTCGCACATATCGGCCTGGCCGTTGGGCTGCACGTCCGGCGCCTGAATGATGCCGATGCTCTGCACATACACGCTGTCGAACAGATAGCCGGGATGGCGCAGGATGTCGCCGATGTAGTGACGCCAGGCTGCGCCGACGGTTTTATCCAGCAGCGCCGCGGCAAACACTTTGCGCCCGATCTTGGCCTGCGACAGGTACGCCAGGTACGTG
>JAKALH010000432.1 GCA_021813225.1 Chloroflexota bacterium | reverse complement strand
CGGCATACGACCGTAGACGTGGGGGATGATATCGCCTCGCGTCTTGAGTAAACTCACTACGGGCACACGCTGCCGGGCAGATGTAATGGAAAATTCACGGGCACTCATCATGCAGGCCTGCAGCGGCATCCGGCCGGAACGGACGCCGATCTTCGACCTGCTGCTGAATGATGCCGTAATCAGTCACTTCGCCGGCCAGGGCTTTGACGGCGTCGACGATGAGGAGATATCGATTCGGGCTATCAGCAACGCACTCGACGGCTCGCGCCACATCGCGGTGCCCGATATCGAAGGGCGCACGTGGACCGATGAGCAGGGGAATGTGCACATCGCCGATCGGTGGACCGAATGGATTCAACAACATGCCTTAAATACCAGCGACGAATGGTGTGTATGGATCAAGCGGGATATCGACCGCCTTGAAGCACAAGGCACACCCGATGCCAATGAGGTCAAGTCTGCGCTGTCCAGGCAGCAGTGTCTTAACGAGCGTCTCAATGGAACGGCTTTCATCCACTGCACACCCTCAACCGCCATCAACGATATGCTGTTTGGGCGCCATATTGGATTGGCGATGTTCTCCTATCTGTGGGCGGACGAGCGCCCGTTGATCCTGCGCTGGATGCGCGCTATCGAGATGTCGCAGCGCCGGTATATCGAAGCGACAGCACACGCATCAACCAGCAATCTGGCCATGATTTATTCGGATGTCGCTTTCAAACAGCACACGATGTTCAGCCGGTCCATGTTTCAGGCGTTTGGATTCTTCGACGACGTGGCCGCCATCTGCGACATCTGCCATGGCAAAGGGTTACAGGTGATATTCCACTCCGACGGTGACATTATGGATATCGCCGATGACCTGGTTGCCGCAGGGATTGATGGCCTGAATCCGCTGGAGAAAGCCGCGGGCATGGATATTTACGGACTGCGCAGGCGTTACCCGCAACTGATACTGGTCGGGGGCGTGGATGTGACACACCTGCTACGCGAAGGAACGCCGGATGATATACGCCAGGAGACACGGCGCATGATTCGCGAACTGGGCAGCGAAGGACGACTGTTAATCGGCAGTTCGACGGAAGTCAGCAACCACGTGCCGTTATCCAACTATCTGGCGTTTCGTGATGCTGCGCTGGAAGGTTGAACGGTGATGGTATGAATCCCAGGGAAAACTTCCTCGCGGCGATCACATTCGGGCAGCCGGAGTATGTGCCGTTGGGGAGTGAGCCTGTCTACCACTCGTTTCAGTTCGATGGCAATTTCCGTATGGCCGACTGGACAGACCATTGGGGCATTGGATGGGAAGTCGGGCTGGCCGGCACGGTGCCTTTCCCGAGACACAACCCTCTCCCCAGTCTGGAGCAACTGGATGACTATCACTTCCCGAATCCGGATGAACTGGCGTTCACCGATGATATGCGCCAGGCATTGAGAGGCGTTGATCGCGGTGCACAACTGGTCAAAGGAGAATTGACATACCTGCTCTTTGAACGCGCATGGGCCATCATGGGAATGGAGAACCTGCTGACAGCCTTCGTCACCCACTCTGATGAAATGCATCGCTTCCTGCACGGCATCGCCACATACGCCAGAGATGTATTTGACCGTTATCTGGAAATTGGCGTCGATGCTATCGGATTCTCAGAAGACCTCGGCTCACAGCGCGCACTGATGATCTCGCCCGCGATGTTTCGCCGGTTCATCCTGCCGGAATATCGGTTCATCTTCGAGCATACACTCCGCGCCGGCAGGATCGTACATTTCCACAGCTGCGGCTGCATCCAGGCGATCGCCGGCGACCTGGCGGATATCGGTGTGACCATCCTGAACCCGGTACAGGCTCGCGCCAACAACCTGAGTACGATAAAGGCGGGCACAGCAGGCCGCATGGCGCTGCATGGAGGCATCGACACCGCGCTTCTTTTGAATGGCACTGTTGCGCAGGTACAGGCAGAAGTCGGCCGTGTCATGGCGCTGTTAAAACCCGGCGGGGGGTATATTTGTTCGCCTGATCAGGACCTGCCGGGCATCCCGGTGCGGAACATGCAGGCCTTGTGGGATACGGCTCGCCAACTGGGACGATATTGAGAGAAACGAAGTGCTGTGCTGTACGCTGCGCGCTAAAAAGACACTGCCCCTATAATCCGAGATGCAGTAGAGAGCATAAGGAGTGCTGCCATGACACAATTTCCCAGGACCACGGTCGGCGGCGTGTCACTTTCACGCATGATCATCGGCACGAACTGGTTCCTCGGCTGGAGCCACACCAGCCGCGCCAAGGACGATTTCATCAAAGAAAACATCGCAGACCGCAGAAAAATTGCGGATATCATTGAGGTGTACCTGAAAGCCGGCGTCGACACCATCATGGGTCAGATTGCGCACCCGCCGCTGGCGGAAGGCATCAAAGAGGCTGAAGACCGCACCGGCAAAGGCGTGATCATCATTTCGACCCCCAGCTTCCCGATCGGCCCGGAAACCCCGGCGAAAGGATTTGACCGGGGTGCGGTCGAGAAGATACTTGAGAGAGAGGCAACGTATGGCGCGACATTCTGCATGCCGCACCAGATGACGACCGATGCCATGGTTGACCGCTGCACCCGCAGTATCCGCCGGATGGACCAGTTGTGCAGCATGATCCGCGAATACGGTCTGATTCCCGGACTGAGCACGCATATGCCGGAGAGCATCATCTACGCAGACGAAACCAGCCTCGACGTGGAAACATATATTTCCATTTACAACTCGATGGGGTTCTTGATGCAGGTCGAGGTGGACTGGATAGCCCGGGTCATCCAGGATGCGCGCAAACCGGTCATGACAATCAAACCGCTGGCAGCCGGCCAACTGCGGCCATTCCAGGGTCTGACCTTTGTATGGAACACCATTCGCCCGCAGGACATGGTTACAGTAGGCACCATGACGACCAGGGAAGCCGCTGAAGTCATCGAAATGTCGCTCAGCATTCTCGACCGCCGGCAGGCCGATGTCTCGCTTCAGGAAACACGATCCAAGGCTTCCGTGAAGCATGCGGTGCCGGCCTGAGATCGTTCCAGCGGCAGGAGTACGCGAAGCATCGCAGGCGACTGTTGTGCTTCGCGTTTCAATTGGCTGTAAGTGTATCTGGCAAGAGACTGCCTTATGACAGGATCACGAATTCGCTTGGGGATTGTGAGCACCGGATATATCACCGGGGCGCATCTGCGCGGCCTGAAAATTCTGCGCGAACACGGCGTCGATCATTTCGAAGTCACCGCATTGTGCTCGCGCCGCGCTGAAAACGCGCAACGCTGGATTGAACGCGGACAGGGGCCCGCGCCGCTGCCAGTTGTATCGGCCTGGCCCGATGACCCCCTGAATGTTCGCGACGTGTGGGTACGCGACTTTCAACACA
>JAKALH010000431.1 GCA_021813225.1 Chloroflexota bacterium | reverse complement strand
AACCGCCGCGAAAAGCGCCAGGAATTTCTGGCAGCTAACTGAGCTGGAATCACAGCGCGGCCGGCCGCCGCCGGCATCTACGGCGCGCGCCGCTTCTCCAACGCCTCTTTCAGCAGATTCTGCACCATTTGCGGGTTGCCCTTGCCTTTCGTCGCCTTCATCACCTGGCCTACAAAGTACTGGAACAGTTTCTCCTGCCCGCTCAGGTAGCCCTTCAACTGGTTGGGATTGGCATCCAGGGCGTCCTGGATGGCGCGTCTCAGCGCGCCTGTATCGCTGATCTGCGCCAGACCTTTGGCATCCACGATGGCTCCGGCGGAGCGCCCGCCGGCGAACATCTCCTCGAAGACGCCTCTGGCGGTGTTGATGTTGATGGCCTTGTTATCCACCAGCGCAATCAATTCGGCCAGTTGCTCCGGCGCGACTTTGACCGCGGCGATTTCGACCGAGGTGCTGCTCATCAGGCGGAACAGGTCGCCGGTAATCCAGTTGGCCGCGGACTTCGCGGCGGCTTTCCTATCCACTTTACCGGCCGCCAGTGCGGTCACAGCGCGATCGAAGTACTCCGCCACGGCGCAATCGCGCGTCAATACCATGGCGTCGTAGGCGCTCAACCCGTAAACCTGGGTATAACGATCCTGCCGGGCCAGGGGCAGTTCGGGCATGCGCGCGCGGATGGCTTCCAGCCAGGCGGCGTCGATGTCGAGCGGCGGCAGGTCAGGCTCCGGAAAGTAGCGGTAGTCGTGCGCTTCTTCCTTTTCCCGCTGCACAATTGTGACGCCGTGCGCATCGTCCCAGCCCATCGTCACCTGCTGCACCCGGCCGCCGCTGTTCAGCACGCCGGTCTGGCGTTTGATTTCGCAGACGATGCTGTCGCGCACCGCGCGCAGCGAGTTCAGGTTCTTGATTTCCACCTTCGTGCCGAACTGCTGCGCGCCGACGGGGCGCAGGCTCATGTTCGGCTCGCCGCGCATGGCGCCCTTCTCCATATCGCCCGTGCCGATGCCCAGGCAGCGCACGATGTCGCGCAGCGCGCTCAGGAAGGCATAGGCCTCGTCGGCGGTGTGGATGTCAGGCTCAGTCACAATTTCGATCAGCGGGACGCCGGCGCGGTTGAAGTCCACAAACGAACTGCCGCCGATGTGGGTCAGTTTGCCGGTGTCTTCCTCCAGGTGGGCGCGACGGATGCGGATGCGCTTGCGATAGCTCTGTTCCGTCCAGTTGCCGCTTTGCGTGTCGCGCACGTCCACGTCGATATAGCCGTCGGAGGCGATTGGATACTGGTACTGCGTGATCTGGTAACCCTTGGGCAGGTCGGGATACCAGTACGATTTGCGTTCCCAGAAGGTGTGCGCGGCGATCTGGCAATTGAGCGCCAGCCCCACCATGATGGCGTTTTCGACGGCCTGCCGGTTGATTACCGGCAGCGCGCCCGGCATGGCCAGGCAGGTGGGGCACACGTGCGTGTTCGGCTCCGCGCCGAAAAATTCGGCGGAACACCGGCAGAACATTTTGCTGGCGGTATTCTGCTCGACATGCGTTTCCATGCCGATGACGACTTCATATTCCATAGGTTGTTGATATCAGTCCCCCAGTTTAAGGTCCGGCCGCACGTCCATATCCAGATCGTCGCGCACGCCGCGCCAGTAGGCGAAATGCGCAGCCGCGCCGATCATCGCGGCGTTATCCGTGCACAGCCACAGCGGCGGGAACAGCACGGTGATGGGTTGGGGCTGACGCGACCCGGCGGCGGCGCTGAGGCGCTCGCGCAGGACGCGGTTGGCGGACACGCCGCCTCCGACCAGGATGCCCTTGACGTTGTTCAACTCGGCGACGCGCATGGTCTTCTCGACCAGCCACTCCGCCACAGACTCCTGAAAACTGGCCGCGATATCGGCGACCGGCACGCGCGGCGAGAGCTTGCCGTCGGTCATCCCGCCAAAGCGGCGTGTGACGTACAGCACGGCGGTCTTGGTGCCGCTGAACGAGAAGTTGTAGGGTTTATCCAGCCGCGGGCGCGAGAATTTGAAGCGCGCCGGATTGCCCGAACGGGCCACCTGCTCGACGGCCGGGCCGCCCGGGTAGCCCAGGCCCAGCATACGCGCCACCTTGTCGTAGGCCTCGCCCGCCGCGTCGTCCACGGTGTGGCCGACCAGTTCGTAGTCGCCGTGGCCGCGCACCAGCACCAGTTCGGTATGCCCGCCCGACACGATCAGCGCCAGCAGCGGAAACGGGTCCTCGCCCAGCCGCGTGATCGGCGCATCGCCCAGCCAGTGCGAGTAGATATGCCCTTCCAGATGGTTGACGCCGACGAGCGGCAGGTCACGCGCCAGGCAGATGCCTTTGGCGGCGTTCACACCCACCACCAGCGAACCCGGCAGGCCGGGCCCTTTCGTCACGGCGACGGCGTTCAGCGACTCCCACGACGCCCCGGCCTCGCTCATGGCGCGCTGCAGCACGGGCGCAATGGCCTCGATGTGCGCGCGCGAGGCCATCTCCGGGAAGACGCCGCCGTACTGCTGGTGCAGCGCAATCTGCGATGCCACGACGCTGGAGCGGACGTGCCGGCCGTCGTCCACGACGGCGGCGGCCGTTTCGTCGCACGAGGTCTCGATGGCCAGGATGCGCGTCGGTTGTGCTGCGTGCAGGCCGTGCTCCGAAGGGATAGTCATTGCAGCCTATTATAAGGAGATTGGGGAATGGGCCCGACAGGATTTGAACCTGTGACCTCTGCTATGTCAAAGCAGTGCTCTAACCAACTGAGCTACGTGCCCATGTCCGCTGTGCGGAAGAAAATTATAGCAGAATCGACGGCATCCACAACTCTTCGCATCCAAGCCCATCACACACGTACAGGCCCATCGGCTTGCGTGTCTGACCGAATCGCTTCTTGCCCCTGACTTCCGCGCTATATGTCATTCCCGCGCAGGCGGGAATCCAGGAAGGCACCGCGCTGCTGCGGCACTTGTAGGACGCTGGATGCCCGCATTCGCGGGCATGATGACATCAGCATGTCATTCCCGCGCAGGCGGGAATCCAGGAAGGCACCGCGCTGCTGCGGCACTTGTAGGACGCTGGATGCCCGCATTCGCGGGCATGACGACATCAGCATGTCATTCCCGCGCAGGCGGGAATCCAGGAAGGCACCGCGGCGTCTGGTTTATGGTCCGAGCAGGATGCAGCGCGCCGGCGCGGCGTCGCCGTCGACGATTTTCAGCGGCAGTGCAAACAGCCGGTACAGCCCGTCGGGCGCATCGCGCAGCCACAGGTTTTCGACGATGACCACGCCGTGTTTCTGGAACGCCCGATGCGCCGGCAGGTCGGAACTCTCAGCAGCGTCCACCGAAGGCGTATCGATACCCACCAGCCGCACGCCCTGCTCGCCCAGCCATGCCGCAGCGTCC
>JAKALH010000430.1 GCA_021813225.1 Chloroflexota bacterium | reverse complement strand
CCAACCCCATTTGGTCGATTCGCTTGCTGCATCATCTCTTCCACCTTATTCTCTAGCCCTGCTGGTTCCCTTGTTGTGGGCTTGTCTCTTTCCCAAAAGATAATTTTACCATTGCCATCTGCGCGAAAAATCACCTTGTTTCATCGTCAACGGGCAGCGCAGACCTGGATCGCGGCAAGCGGGTACGATAAAATTGCCGCGCGATGGAAACCGATAGACCGATTCGCCTGACCGCACTGGCATCCTGCGCAGGTTGAGCGAGTAAACTCGACCCTGAAGCATTGCTGCACGTGCTGCAGCCGCTCCAGGACAGGTTCAAACCGGCTCAATTCCCAGACCTGTTAGTGGGTCTGGGCCAACCGGACGACGCCGCTGTGTATCGTCTGTCGGATGATCGCGCCCTGGTGCAGACAGTGGATTTTTTCCCGCCAGTTGTTGATGACGCATATAGTTACGGCGCCATCGCGGCCGCTAATGCCCTCAGCGATATCTATGCCATGGGCGGAGACCCGCTCTTTGCGCTGAATATATGTGCTTTCCCGGAAGACCTGCCCGGTGATGTCGTCGGCGAGATCATCCGCGGCGGCGCCGATAAAGTAGCGGATGCGGGGGCCGTGATTGCCGGCGGTCATTCATTGCGCGACAAGGAACCCAAGTACGGTCTGTGCGTCACCGGCCTGATCAATCCCTCAAGCCTGATGATCAAGGGTGGGGCGAAAGCAGGCGACGCGCTGATTTTGACCAAGCCACTGGGCGTCGGTGTCATCACCACGGCGATCAAGCGGGAGCAGGCGCACCGGCAGCATATCGACACTGCAACAGCGGCTATGGCGCGACTAAATCGCATCGCCAGTAAGACCGCCCGTGAACTGGGGGTGCGCGCCGCAACGGATATCACCGGCTATGGGCTGGTTGGTCACAGTCTGGAAATGGCGGGACAATCCGGCACGCAGTTTGTATTCTGCTGGGACGCGCTTCCTTTTCTAACCGGCGCTTTCGAGTACGCGGAGCGCTGGATATTCGCTGGCGGTGCAGAGGCCAATGCCAGAGCGGCGGGCACCAGTGTTCAGTTCGATGCGTCAATGAACGACTGGCAGCGTATGCTGCTGTTCGATCCGCAGACCAGCGGCGGGCTGCTCGTGGCGTTGCCGTCTGAGCGGGCCGGTGCATTTGTGGATGTCATGCGCCGCCAGAATGAACCAGCGTGGGTTGTCGGCAATGTGACTGAAGGCAGCGGCATCCGTGTTACTGCCGGGTGAGTCGCGACACCCACAACTGACCTGTGCGTTCTCAGGATGCCGGCGCCTGGGCCGCCTGCACTTTCATACGATAGTAGACCAGTGCAAGGCACATGCCGATGAGGCAAACCAGCGCCTCGAGGCCGAGCGCAACGGGCACACTGAATGCTGTCGCCATGGTTCCCGTCAGAAAGGCGCCCACCGGCGTGCTGCCGATGAAAAACAACACGTACAGGCTCATGACGCGACCGCGCAGGTCGTCAGGCACGTTGATCTGCAATAGTGTGTTGGCAGTGGTGGTGAACAATATCCCCGCCACTCCCAGCATAATCAGGATGACTTCGGACAGCACGATGACCCGCGCGAGCGATAGCGCTCCCAGGGTGGCGGTAAAGGCCGCCGCGCCGATAAACAGGCGTCGAATAGTGACCTCACCGCTGTAAGCGACAAAGGTGGCGCCGATAAAAGACCCGATACCGAAAGCGGACGAGAGCGCCCCAAAGCCCGCCGCATCGGTATGCAGGACAAAGCCGCCCAGCAGCGGCAATACGGTACTGAAGTTGTAGCCAAAAGTGCCAATCGCCGCGACCACGATGAAAATCGTCAATATGGCGGGTGTCTTCACCGCATAGGACAGCCCTTCTTTAAGCTCATACCATGCAGCCTGCCGGGGCCTGGGCGGTCGGATGTGAAAGTCGGCGGGGTTCATCATCAGCAATGCCACGATCATGGCAATGAAGGAAATCGCATTGATATACAGCGCCGGCGCAATCCCCATGGCGGCAATGACTAAACCAGCCAGCGACGGACCCATGATGCGCGCCGCATTGAATGTCATTGAGTTCAGCGCGACAGCGTTGCCCACGTCCTCGCGCGGCACCAGCTCGACCGGAAAAGCCTGCCGCACCGGATTGTCGACAACGTTGACCAGTCCCTGCAACACGGACAATACGTAGATATGCCAGACTTGTATCACTCCGGTGCCCACCAGTGCGCCGAATACCGCGGCTTGTACGAGAAACGCCGTCTGTGTCATGAGCAGCAGCCGCCGCTTGGGCAACCGGTCTGCGATCACGCCACCGAAGAGTGAGAACAGCATCATCAGCAGAAACTGCAGCGTCGTCACCAGGCCCAGCGCGAACGGGGAATTGGTCAGTTTGTAGACCAGCCAGGCCTGCGCGGTGGACTGCATCCACGAACCGATCTGCGATATCAGTTGCCCGACCCAGTAAAGCCGGTAGTTGCGAACATGCAGGGCGCGAAAACCGCTGCCGACCTGTCGCAGTCGCGACTGCCTGACTGTTGTATCTGACCGCTTCACTGATTCATGCTTCGTCCTTTGAAATGTGCGGCGTATTATCTATCCAGCCGGCTCACAGGTATTGTCACACCTTTGTCTTCTCTACTTTATTCTTGACTGTGGGAAACGCGCCCGGCTTGCGTTATCGTCGGGGCAGGATAATGGTAATCCATGCAGCACTATGACATCATCATCGCCGGAGGCGGCGCAGCGGGATTGAGTCTGGCATATCGGCTCATGCTCAGTCCTTTGCGTAATCTCACCATCTTGATCATCGACAAAGACGACAACGACCAGATGACGCGCAATTGGGGATTCTGGACAGCCCGACCCACGCTGTTCGATCAGGTTGCGCACCATGCCTGGCGGCAACTGGATTTCGTAACGGCGGATACTCAGTTACGCCTGGAGCTGGGCGCTTATGAGTATCGCTTGATGCATGGCGCGGATTTCTATCGGTTCGTGCTGGCCCAACTGGCTGCCTGCCCCAACGTGACTTTCATGAAGGGTGTCGTCGGTCAGATCACTGACGGCGACGCGGCGGCGCAGGTCGTCGTCAACGACGATGCGGTGAGCGGGGGATGGGTTTTCGACAGCATCGTCCATCCGGCTGAAATGTGCCGGTTGTCGGGCCGCCACGTGCTGCTGCGCATGCACTTTAAGGGTTGGGAAATCGAGACGGCCGGCCCGGCGTTTGATGCGACAGCGGCGCGGCTATTCGACTTGCGCACCGCACAGCGCGGCGCGCTGCGTTTCCTGTATCTGATGCCGTATACGGAACGCCGCGCCTTCATCGAATATACGGTGTTTTCAGCGGATGTGTTGCGCCAACAGGAGTATGACGAGGCGCTCAAAACCTACATCGAGAGTGT
>JAKALH010000429.1 GCA_021813225.1 Chloroflexota bacterium | reverse complement strand
GCCGTCGTGGGTGACCTAGAAGGCGGCGTCGCCGCACACCGCGCCGGTCAGCACGGCGCTGAAGTCGGTGGTGAAGTCGGCGGAATTGCGCAGCGCCCGGTCGAGTAACGATTGGGCGATTTCGAGCGTAGGGGCGAAGCATTGCCGCGCGGCGTGCCTCCCGGCATCCCGGGAGGGACTGGGTATGGATTCCCGCCTGCGCGGGAAGGATTCGATGGCAATGCTTCGCCCGTACGGAATGACGGTCGATGTCAGCCCGGCTACGGCGGCGGCGGCGTGCTTATTCAGGATGTCGCGCGCGTAGTTGAACACCGCGCGCACTTCATCGCGCTTGACTGTGGACAGAACGGTCAGTTGTGCAGCGGCGTCGCCGTTGTAGAACGCCTCGTTGGCGGCGTAGGCGCTGAAGCGGTCGCGCGCGCGCTGGTCGGTACGGTTGCTGCGCATGGTGTGGGTTCGGCCTGCGGCGCGCGGGGCGTCACGGCTGTTTCTTGATGAACTGGTAGGCGACCTGATTGCTCGCCAGCGATGCGAAGATGGCGATCAGCAGTTGCAGGAGCGACTCCTGCGTGAAGCCGTCGACGGCCATGTTCCAGATGCCGATGGCTGCGCCGTAGAAAGCCGTGACGCCGAGCATGAACCACTGCTTGTGGACGGGGCGCAGCGTATCGAACCACGCGGCGGCGCCGGGCACGTAGCGGAAGATCAGCGCGGTGATGGCCGCGGCCGCGCCGGCGATGACGGCCGGCGTCAACTGGTCGATGGTGTAGGGCGGTTGTGGGTACTGGCCGAGGGCTGGCTTGACAGCCCCGTGGGGGGCGGATAACAGCAGGATGATGGCGGTGAGTACACCGCTGGCGGCGAACGCGAGCGCGAAAAGGAAGCGATGCAGTTTCATGATGATTTCCTGAGGACATCCCACGGGGCTTGACAGCCCCGTGGGGTGTTCCGTTCCGTGTTACGGGCGAACGCCATCGAGGCAGGCCAGGCCGCGCAGCGAGTACGCGGCAACGGCCGCATACCAGCGCACGCGCCACTTGCTGGCGTCCTTGCTCTCCATCGCGCCGATGGATACCACCTGCGGGCCGGGCAGCATCAGCCGGCCGCTGTCGGGGCGCTCCACCGCCTGCATGGTGCGCTCGTTCTGCAGCCCCACCACGCCGAAGCCTTCGGCCAGGCTGAGCGCGTAGATTTCGCTGCAATCGGTGGACGTGCTTTTGGTCAGCGCGTCGCCGATGAAGTTGCTGACCGCGATGGGGACGCCGGCGTAGTAGTCGATGGGCATGCCGAACTGCTGGTGCGTCTCCATGCTGGCGCCCGATGCGCGGAACAGCGCCTTCAACTTGCGCTTGGAGCGCTGCGTCATGATGAGCAGGTCGACCGGCCCCTTGACCTGATCGATCAGCCGGTCGATGTCGTCCAGCGTGGGCGTGGCGCCCGCGGCGGCGTCGTTGTTGCAGCCGATGCGGTTGGCGTTGCCGGCCGTGCACAGCACGCGCAGGCCGTCGAACTGCTTCGCGTCGAGGACGCTGTCGCCGCCGATGAACAGGCCCTCGAACTTCTCGGCCACGGCGCGGATTTTGAGCGCCACCTGCGCGGCGGTCTGATCCATCTGGTCGGAGCGGGTCTGCTGCGCGAAGTCGTCGATCTCGGCGTCGCCGATGATGCGCTTCAGCGGGCTGACCACCTGCGTGAAGGTGGTGGTCGATTCGGCGATGATGTCGCCGGGGTCGTAGACGGTCGCGGTGGACGCGGCGTTCTCGCGCGCGTACTGGTAGGCGTTGCCGGCGATGGCTTCGAACTTCAGCCAGCGCAGCACCTGCGAGTAGGTGTAGGCGGTCTGCACCACGCCCTGGTACACCTGGTTGGTGGATAGTTTTGCGGATTCGGTAAGTGAGATAGCCATGGTCTTCAAGAACACCTGACAGGTCTAGCGGTGCGCTGCGCGCCACCGCCAAAGACCTGTCAGGTGTGGAACCGGTTAATGGTTGATGTCTTGTCTGGGTTGCGACAGGCCGGCGCGCAGCAGTTGCAGCGGCGACAGCGGCGGGTCGGCGGCCTGTGGCGCGCCGCTCCCGACGGCCGGCGGCGGCGTGGGGAGCTGGCGGGCGTAGGCCTGCTGAGCGGCGCTGAAGGCGGCCAGGCTGCCGGCCAGAGATTGTTCGACCTGTTCGACAGTCTCGCCGCCTATGAGCTGCGGGACGATGTCGGTGCGGGTGGCGCGCAGGCGTTCGACGTATTCCGCGGCGGCGCGTTTCTCGCTGGCGTCCAGGCGGGCCTGCAGTTCTGCGGTCTGCGCCCGGTAGCTCTCGCGCTCCTTCTCCGCGGTGGATAGCTGCCGCTGCACCCCTTTCAGGCGCGCCAGCGGGACGGTTAGTTCATCCGCCGGCGGCGCGGGCTTGACACCCTCCAGCAGGCTTTGCAGCCCCGTGGGGGGGTGCCGCGAGGCAGCCCCGTGGGGTTCTATGGCGGCCTCAGGCGGTGCGGGGGCGGCGTCTGCCGGTGCAGGTTGCGGCGCCGGCATGTCCGGCGCCGGTTCGATGGCGGTTTCGTCTGTCATAGTTGCTCCTTGTCGATGTGCGCATGGAGAGATGCGCGGTTTACATGGCCCAGTCCACCGTCGTCTCGTACAACTGGCCGAGCGGACCCATCCAGCGCAGGAAGCGGTTGGCGAGGCCGAAGCGGTAGATGGCGTTGATTTCAATCACCCCGTTGGCGGAGTGCTGGTACAGCCGGCGCGTCTGGCCCAGGCTGGCCAGCCGGCCGCCGTGCTGCGGCAGCGCCGCGCCCAGCGTGCCGCGCGCCAGGTCGTCCAGGGAGATATCGCGGCGGCCGGTCAGGCGCACTATCTCCTGATACAGGTCGAAGGTTTTGCAGATGTCGTTCAGCGGGCGCGCCCAGCCGGAGTACAGGCTCAGCACGGGCAGGTCGAAACTCACCAGGTTGTAGCCCAGGATGCGGTCGTAGTAGGGCAGCCGGTCGATGAGTTCGTACACGCTGGCGGGGCTGTACTGCCGCAGCGCGCCGCCGAACGTCTCGGCGGTGGATGCGACGGTCAGGTTGCGGGTGTAGTTCCCGTAATCGTCGAGTTCGGTCTCGATATCGAGTGCGATCATGCGGTGGAACGGAACGGGTGCGACGTTCACACGTCGAGTTTGAGTTGTTGCGCCAGGTCGTCCAGCGCGCTGGCGATGCGGTCGGTGGCGTCGTCGCTGATCATCCGGCGCGCGTGGGCCAGTTGGGCGATGCGCCCGGTCGTCTCGTTGTGCGCCTTCACCAGCTTGAGGAAGGCGTCGGGTTCGCCGGCGCTTTCTGTGGACACGCGCGCGATGATGCGGTCGAGCAGCACGTAGGTGGCCTCGGTGATGGCGTCGATGCCGGCGGCGAATTCGATGGTCTCCAGCGCGCCGATGAT
>JAKALH010000428.1 GCA_021813225.1 Chloroflexota bacterium | reverse complement strand
GGTGTTGCGCGCATAAGGCTGTGCCTCGTTATTCGCGGGAACCGCAAAGTCCTGTTTGATGCCTTCGCGCTGGCTCAGTTTTGTGACGGCATCGACAAGATCGCCAATTTCATCCCCAAACTGCTCGCGTATATCGACGAGCGTGACCGTGGTATCCTCGACGACATCGTGTAACAGCGCGGCCGCAATGGTTGTGGCGTCCAGCCGCAACGACGCCAGAATACCGGCAACTGCGAGAGGATGTGTGATATAGGCTTCGCCTGACGAGCGTTTCTGGATGATGTGGGCCGCTTCAGCTACTCGATACGCGCGGTGTATCAACTCAAGTCCGGCCCTGTCAATGCGGGGCGATACGAGCTTCAGTAACTCATCTATCGACTGAATGTCGTTTGTAACAACATCCTCTGCCATAAACGCGTCTTGGCTGCTGCCGAATCAAAGCCTGTTGTAGACCTCTATTTTATCTCACCGGGATATCCGTTGAGCCAATAAACGACCATGAGTTGATAAAACACAGGGGGACTTATGTCTCCCTGTTCGCCGCCAGAGGTTGATGGTTTATTTCCGTCTGGGGAAACGCGTCAAGACCGTGGCGGCATCGGCGACCATAGCGCGGCTGCCCAATGGAGCCAGAGAGGTCAAAGGCGCTGGCATTCGCTCCGGTATGGCCAGGATGAATATCTGAGTACCGTCCTTGGCGCCGACAGTCTGGTCGATGACAGCCATGCCCAGCAGGTAGCCCTCGGTATCGAGCGCACACGAAGTCACCGTGCCGATCACGCGCCCGCGGTTATCCAGCACAGGGTCGCCCAGCTTCGGCATGCGCACACCTTTCTCGCTCATGCGGAAACGCGACAGTTTCACTGTCGATTTAGCGACCTTCTGATAGTAGGCGTTCTTGCCGATGAAGAATGGCTTGTGCGACTTGATATAACCGGCAAAACCAACCTGGCCGGGCAGCAGATTCAATGGGCCGGCCAGTTCGTGCCCGTAAAGCGGTAAACCTGCTTCCGTGCGCGTGCTGTCACGCGCTCCCAGGCCGGCGGGTTTAACGCCGCGCGATGCGCCTGCCGCAAGAATGGCGTTCCACAATGCCACGGACTGATCAGGGTGTACGAAGAGTTCGTAACCATATGACTCGCCGGTATACCCCGTGCGCGAGATGTATACGTCGATGCCGGACAATGTGCCGCGCGTGATAGCGGTGCGGAGCATCTGGCTGAGTCGATGCCGCAACGCCGCGTCATCGGCCATCTGCAACAGTGTCTCCAGCGAGGCTGGACCCTGCAGCGCGATGTCCACGCGCCGGTCTGCCCCACTCGACGTGTCGCGCAGATCGCGCAGACGGCACTGCGGCAGACCGAACCTGCCTGCGCTGTTGATGGCCGTCAGCCATGCCCAGTCCTTGTCGTTATTGGCCGCGTTGACGACGACCAGGTAAGTATCCTTTTCAACGCGGTAAATCATGATATCGTCGATGACATCGCCGTTGGTATCAAGCAGGTAGCCATATTCGGAGCCGCCTGGCGGGATGTCATTGACATCGTTGCTGGTTACGGCGTCCAGAAACTCGCACGCATTTGGTCCGCTGGCTTCCAGCACACCCATATGGCTGACGTCGAACAGACCGGCAGTCTTGCGCACCGCCATGTGCTCCTCGCTGACCGAGGAACCGCCATACCAGACCGGCATCTCCCAGCCGGCAAACGGCACCAGCTTGGCGCCGGCCTGTTTATGTGTTTCGTAGAGTGTCGTACACTTTAGCGGACCTTCCGCCGCCTGAACTGCCAGGACGTTTTGCAACTCCGCCAGTGGCGCCGCCGGTGCAGCATCTCCCGCTAAAGCGTTGCGGCCGATAAAGTATGGCTTGCCTGCGATGGCTGCGGCTGCATCTAATGATGTCGGAAGCATATTCGCGGAGAATCCGCTCGCATCAGCCGGTTTCACGATGGCCGGTCCCGGCAGTTTGGCCTGCGCGTCAGATTTATCGAAGATCACATAGCCGTCGGAAAGGGCGCGGAACCACTGCACGACGCGGCGGACATGTGCGGCGGGTACAGCGACGCGATAGGCATTGCCGGTATTGAGTACCACTGCCTGCGACATCGGTTTGCCATCGGGTTCGAGCACCCAGGCGGGCTGTGTTTCCTCGACTCCCAGGCGACTGATATCGGCAGTCATGGCGTTCTGCAGGAAGCTGCGCGCGTGGTCGCCGCTGATATCCATTGCGGCAAGCCCATCTGCCGGTTGTGACCCAACGCCATCGGTCGATGTCCATACGTGCGGATAGCCATCCGGCTTGACCGTGCTGTCGACGCCGGCCTTCTGCGCAAGAGCGCTGATACGTTGTGCGCCGGCCAACAGCGCGTCGAAATCGACCTTGGCGCGATATGCGGTGGAGTGCGGGCTGACGTTGATATAGGGCCTGGCCGACTTCAGCACGAGCGCTATGACATCGGCAATCTCGCGCATATCCGCTTCCTTCAAGCCGCGCTGCGTAACCCACGGTGTGCCAAAGCGCAGACCGCTGGGGCGCGTTGCATCGCGGTCGCCGGGGATGGTGTTGCGGTTGCATACGATATTCGCCAGGTCCAGGATACGCGCGGCCGCATCGCCCATCAGGCGCTCGCCCCTGTACGAGGCGATTGACCTGGTATCCAGAACCGCCATATGCGTATTCGTGCCATCGTGCACGACGCGCATGCCGTTCGCCTTGAACCCGTCTGCCAGGGCGACCGCATTCGCGACAATCTGCCGTTGGAGCTGCCTGAACTCCGCACGCTGCGCGAGTTTGAACGCCACCGCGATAGCGGCGATTTTGTTCAGATGCGGACCGCCCTGCTCGCCGGGGAAGACGGCGCGATCAATCTTGTGGGCTATCTCCTCATCCGTGCTGACGATGACTGCGCCGCGTGGCCCCATGAGGGTTTTGTGCGTCGTGAACGTGGTCACGTGCGCCACGCCAACCGGGTTGGGGTACACGCCGCCCAGCGCCAGCCCGACGACATGCGAGATGTCCGCCATCAGATAGGCACCCACGGCGTCGGCGATCTCGCGGAATTTCGCGAAGTCCGGCGCCCACGGGTATGAGGTATACCCGGCGATGATCATCTTCGGTTTTTCGCGCATCGCCGTGTCGTAGATGGCGTCGTAGTCCAGCAGTTCGGTTTTCTCGCTGACGCGATAAAAAACCATACGGTGATGGCGACCGCTATGGTTCACCGGGCTGCCATGCGACAGGTGACCGCCATGCAGCAGGTCAAGGCCCATCACGGTGTCGCCTTCGTTGACCAGTGCCTCGTAGACCGCGGTATTGGCGACAGCGCCGGACAGCGGCTGGACGTTCAGGTAGACCTGATCTGGCGTTAATCCCGGCGGGCAGAACAATTCCGCGCCGCGCCGGCGCGCCAGCGCCT
>JAKALH010000427.1 GCA_021813225.1 Chloroflexota bacterium | reverse complement strand
TGCCTGAGTTTACCCCACAGGCCGACGTGCGCCCTGCGGTGGAAGACGTCATAGTCGTGCTTCTCGATATCTGCAATTATGCTGCGATATAGCGCGGCTGCTGCGCGAGATGTACCGCTGTTGAATTAACCGCGCTGCCTGTTGATGCCGGAGTGGATTCCGCCGCCGTGCGTATACTTATTCTGGTATCGCTCGCATGAGAGACATACAGGTCATCCGACGCCTGCTCCCAGCCATTATGGCGCGCTCGCACAGGGCTGGACACAGCGGCATTCATCAACGCGAAGGCACCTGCGAGCGTTACCGTACCGGGACAGCGGGCCGGTTGTTGCGCGAGCGCCTTGAAACCGGCCTATCAGCAAAAGGAGCATGACATGGCGAAACGGATCGTTCTCATCGGGGCGGGCAGCGCCCAGTTCGGCTACGGCACCATCGGCGACATTCTGCAAAGCAAGGTGCTGGAAGGCGGCAGCATCGTCCTGCATGATATCAACCCGACCACGCTGGGCGTTGTCGAGAAGAACGCCCGGCAGTTCATCGAGCAGCACAAGCTGCCCTTTACGGTGTCGGCCACTACCGACCGGGTCGAGGCGTTCAAAGGCGCAGACTTCCTGATCAACTCCATCGAGGTGGGCAACCGCTTCGACCTGTGGGAGATGGACTGGCGCATCCCGCAGCAGTACGGCGTGCGTCAGGTTTACGGCGAGAACGGCGGGCCGGGCGGCCTGTTCCACTCGCTGCGCATCATCCCGCCCATCCTGGACATCTGCGCCGACGCGATGAAGGTGTGCCCGGATGCGACTGTCTTCAACTTCAGCAACCCGATGAGCCGCATCTGCACCACGGTGACGCGGGCGTTTCCGGATTTGAAGTTCATCGGCCTGTGCCACGAGATCGGCTCGTTGCGCAATTTCCTGCCCCGCATCCTGGGCGTGCCGTACGAGGCGCTGGAAGTCCGCGCCGCCGGGTTGAACCACTTCAGCGCGGTGCTGACGGCGAAATACAAGGACAGCGGCAAGGACGCCTATCCCGACATCCGCGCCAAGGCGCCCCTGTTCTTCGGGCACATGCCCTCGATGGACGCCGTCCACAAGTACTTCAAGGAGACCGGCAAGTGGCCGTCCAAAGAGGAAGACCTCGCGGCGTTCGAGACGGAAGCCTGGCCGGAGCGCCGCGTGTTCCAAGTGATTCTGGAGAAATTCGGCCTCATGCCTATCACCAGCGACAGCCACTTCGGCGAGTACATTCAGTGGGCCTACGACGTGACCGATCACAAAGGTATCCTGGACTTCTACCGCTTCTATAAGGACTACCTGGCGCATGCGGAACCGGAGATTGAGCTGCGCCTGGAGGAGCGCGTCGTCCCGATCATCGAAGGCATCATCGGCAACACGGGCTATGTGGAGGAAGCGGTGAACATCCCCAACAAAGGCCTGATCGCCAACCTGCCGGACTGGATCGTGGTCGAGGTGCCGGCGACGGTCGATGCGCGCGGCGTGACCGGCATTCCGATGGGACACTTGCCGAAAGGCTATGCGGGTCTGCTGATGAACCAGGTGGCTGTGCACGACATGACCGCCGAGGCGGTGATTCACAAGTCAAAGGCGGCTGCGCTGCAGGCGCTGCTGGTAGACCCCATGGTGAACAACTATCACGGCATCGAGGAGATGCTGGACACCATGATCGCCTATCAGGAGCGCTGGCTGGGCTACCTGAAGTAGGACTCACACACGGCCTCAGCACCAACCGCGCGTTTCACACTGATACGACTCGCGCCCCCGATCTTGGGGACGCGAGTTATTTGTGATCCTTCGCGTCCTGCTTTCCGCTAACGCAGTGTTTCGGCCAGCGCCTGAAGCTGCGCATCGGTCAACCCGTTTGAGCCGCTGCTGAAAGGCGCCAGCCTGGCCTGCCCGTTGAGCAATTGCGGCAACGCCTGGTCGATGCGGTGCTTCAGGCCGGTCTCCATCCGGAATGAGCGCAACAGCCTGCGGGCGTCGTCGGCCCGATGGTCGGTCTGCGCCAGCAGGCTGCCCGCAGAGACCGCCGCGGCGAGCGCCAGCGAATCGCCCGGCACCAGAGCGATGCCGGCGACGGTCAGTGTGTCTGCCGCCTCGTCGTAGTGCACGTCGGCCAGGTGCGGCTGGTTGTTGACGCGCACCGACACTTCGTCGGGCCGGCTTAAGCCGCGAATCACCAGGCGGTAGCGCCGCCGGGCGGGCAACACCGACCGGTCGCCCTGCGCCGGCGCGATGCGGAACTCCAGGCGTCCCGGCTGCCAGACCTGCTCCATGCGCGTGACGCAACTGGCGCCGCGCCGGTAAGCCTGGCTCTCGCCGTCGTCCTCGTACAGTTCAAAGGCGTTGTCGGCGCCCGCGAAGATCGAAACCGTCAATGCTTCCGGCAGCGCCGTGCCGAACTCGCCGTTTGTGGGGCCTAGCGGGACGATCGCCCCGGCGCGGGCCAGCACCGGGATATCTCCCAGGTCGCCGTAGAATGTGCGCCATTCGCCAGCAGCATAACGCCGCCCGGTGAAGAAGTCGTACCATGCCGGCGCGCCTGGCGGCAGCCAGACGGGCTGGCGGCTCAGGCGCGTCTCGGCGTGCCGCGGCGTCATGTATGGCGCGGCAATCAGTTCGCTGCCGAAGTAGTACTGGTCGGGGCAGTGGTAGGCGTCCTCTGCACCGGCATGCAGGTAATACATCGGCATGACCAGCGGCTTGCTCTCCACCGCGCAGCGCCGGGCCATCGTGTACAGGTATGGAATCAGGGCATGGCGCAACTGCATGGCGTTGCGCACCACTTCCAGCACTTCCGCGCCATGCGCCCACGGGCGGCGGTCATGATACGGGTTCGAAGTGCTGTGCAGGCGCAGGATGGGGCTGAAGACGCCCAGTTGCACCCAGCGCGTATACAGTTCCGGGTCTTCCACGCCGCGCATGTGGCCGCCGATGTCGTGGCTCCACCACGGGAAGGCGACATTCGACGCGGTGGCCGTAAAGCGCGGCTGAAACGCCAGCGAGTTCCAGCTCACCACCGAATCGCCCGAAAAGCCGATGGCGTAGCGGCTGATCAGGCCGGGCCAACGCGAGAAGATGAACGGGCGTCTGGCGGGGTCGCGCGCCAGATCGTAGAAGTGCAGGTGGTTGAGCCAGAACAGCGGGTCGAGGTCGGCCAGCTCCGGGCGCGCCGTGCGGGCCACCTTCACGCCCTGCTGCCAGTCCATCCACCAGAAGTCGATGCCCTGTTGTTCCATCGGGTGGTGCAGCACGTCGAAATAGGCGGCGGTGAAGCGCGGGTCGGCGATATCGAACGGCACCGGGGCACGGCTGGCCGGGTCGATGCCCATCCGCTGCGCCATCTGCGGGTACTGCTCCTCGTGCGGATGAATCCCTTCGGCGGGGTGCAGGTTCAACGCCACT
>JAKALH010000426.1 GCA_021813225.1 Chloroflexota bacterium | reverse complement strand
GATGATCGGGCCGTCGTAGACATCGGCCATGCGCTGAAACATATCCATGGCGATGGCCGCATTCGTGCGCGCCGGCGACATCGCGATGACGGCATCTGCGCCGGCCTGGCGGGCTGCGCGCGCGAACAGAAGCACCTGCGGCACTGATACGCCGGAGCATCCGAATACGACGGGCAGACGCCCATTGACCGTCTTAAGCACGGCGTCGAGGTTGCGGATGCGTTCTTCTTCGCCCAGGAAATAGAACTCGCCGACCATGACCGGCCAGACGATGCCGTGCTGGCCGCTGCGGCAGCAGAAATCCGCCGCCGCACATAAATCCGGCGTCAGGATTTCGAAGTCTTCACGATATGGGGTGGGCAGCAGGCCAAATACCCCTTTCAGGTGGTTGAAACGTGCCATATCTGACATCACAACCTTGCGTTAAAGCAGCCAACGCTCCTGCACTGTTATACTACAGCGCGATTCCGAAAACCCCTGCAGGTCAGCCAGCCGCGGGGCATCACGTTCATGGTATACATCCAGCAGGAAGGCACCGAGCGCGTCTTCCTGTTTGACCTTATCCCACGTGTTATCCCACACGCCGAGTGGGATATTCCGGCGCGCAGGTTGATCCGTATATGGAGTAAGCACCCATGACGACCCTGTCGACAGACAGACTCATCATCCGAAACTTCAACACAGATGACTGGTCAGACCTGTACGAGATGATCCAGCAATACCAGGCGACCGCGTATGCCAGATTCGACCAGCCATGGCCCAGCCAGGCCGGCGAGATCAAGGGCGTGGTCGAATGGTTTGCCGCAGGAGACAGTTTCCTGGCGGTCTGCCTGAAAACTACGGGCAAGCTCATCGGGCTTATCGCCTTGAACCGGGAAGATCATCTGGATGCTGTTGTATACAACCTGGGCTATGTGTTCAACTCTGACTATCATGGCCAGGGATACGCCACGGAGGGCTGCCGGGCTGTGCTCGATCATGCGTTTGGCCCGCTGATGGCAGATCGGGTGGTCAGCGGTACCGCCACAGTCAATCAACCGAGTTGCCGTTTGCTTGAACGGCTGGGCATGCACGAGACAGGTCGGAGCATAGGCTCTTTCCAGACCACGCCCGAAGGCAAGCCCATTGAGTTCCTCGGCGCGTCGTTCGCTATATCGCGAGATGAATGGATTGAGCGCGCGGGTGGCGCTGGATAACCTGACCGCTTACAAGACGATAGTTCATTCCTTCTCTCCTCCATATACAAACGTTGGAGCGCAAAGCCTGTGCGGGAATTCCGCGCTCTTGCGCTCCAGCGCCGTCTGTCAACCAGACGGATGAGCCGACGAAACCGGTATGTTGCTCTACCTGCCGGCAGCCTCCGGCTGAATCGTGGGCTGCGCAGTCGCCACCACCACCTCGCGTTTGCTCTGCCAGATGGCCCAGACGACGCCGGCCAGCAGGATCAGTGCAATCACGATGGTGACGAAGTTCAGTTGCGCCGTAACCAGCAGAGGCGCGGCCAGCACCGAGACCAGGTTGACCACTTTAATCATCGGGTTCAATGCCGGGCCGGCAGTGTCTTTCAGCGGGTCGCCGACGGTGTCGCCGACGACGGCGGCCTTGTGGCGCTCGCTGCCTTTGCCGGTGTTGGCCGTCAGGTTGCGCGGCTCGTCTTCCACCGACTTCTTTGCATTGTCCCACGCGCCGCCGGTGTTGGACATGAATACTGCCAGCAACTGCCCGGAGACGATGATGCCCGCCAGGAAGCCGCCCAGCGCCTCGACCTGCAGCACCAGGCCGACGATGAGGGGAATGACTACCGCGATGACGGCCAGCGGCACCAGCTCCTTCTGAGCCGACGCCGTGGAGATGCCGACAACCTGCCGGTAGTCCGGTTGGACCGTACCTTCCATGATGCCGGGGATGCGGAACTGCCGGCGCACCTCATCGACAATCATGCCGGCTGCGCGCGAAACGGCGCGGATGGAGAGTGAACTGAACAGCCAGGGCAGCGCGCCGCCCAGCAGCAGGCCGATGAACACCCGCGTGTCGGAGATGCGGATAGAGTCCAGAATGGGCAGACCGTTCTGCGCCTGCACGCGAGCCACATCAGTGATATACGAACCGTACAGCGAAGCGGCCGCAATCACGGCGGAAGCGATGGCGACGCCTTTGGTGATGGCCTTGGTCGTGTTCCCGACGGCGTCGAGGTCGGCCATGATCTGGCGCGCCGTCCTGGTATTCTCGTCTTCCATGCCCTGCCAGGCCATCTCGCCGATACCGTTCGCATTGTCGGAGATGGGGCCATACGAATCCATCGCGACGTTATTGCCGGTGTGGCTCAGCATTCCGATGCCGATCATCGCAATGGCATACAGCACGTAGGTGGGGCCGTCGGCCTGGAACAGCAGCAGCGCCAGCACGAAGCTGATGACAATCACAACCAGCGCCCACACTGTGGACTCGTAACCGCTGGCCAGGCCGGACAGGATCGTCGTAGCGGGACCGCCGCTGGTCTGCTTGACGATTTCCTTCACCGGGGGTTTCGTGGTCGACGTGAAGTAGGAAGTCAGCGGGTTGAAGGCAACGGCCAGCGCGACACCGATGGCCGTCAGCGCGCCCAGACGCCAGTCGCCTTCGTACAGCAATGACACGACGAAGGCACTGCAGATCGTGATCGCACTGGATACTTCGTACGAGCGGAACATGGACTCTTCGGCGTTATGCGCGCGCAGCGCCTTGATCGGGATGTTCTCCCAGATAGGCACTGTGAACGTTCCGATGATGGACGAAATGACGCCGATGCCGCGGATGATCAGCGGGTAGATGATCCACTTGGCGGCGTGGGTGGGGTCGATGGCCATGACGGCCAGACCGAGGATCAGCGCGGAGACGATGGTGACCTCGTACGATTCGAAGATGTCGGCTGCCATACCGGCGCAGTCGCCGACGTTATCGCCCACCAGGTCGGCGACGACGGCGGCATTGCGCGGGTCGTCCTCGGGGATGTCCTTCTCGACTTTGCCGACCAGGTCGGCGCCGACGTCGGCCGCCTTGGTATAGATGCCGCCGCCGACGCGCATGAACAGGGCGAGCAGTGTGCCGCCGAAGCCGAAGCCCAGCAGCGCATCGGGCGCCGCCTTGCCGAAGATAATGAAGATGGTGGTGCCGCCCAGCAGGCCCAGACCGTCGGTGAGCATGCCCGTAATCGTGCCCGCGTAGTAAGCGATGGACAGGGCCTCGGTAAAGCTGCGGCGCGATGCGGAAGCGACGCGCACATTGGCCTGCACAGCCATGCGCATGCCATACTGCCCGACGATCAGGCTGAATGAGGCGCCCAGGATGAAGGCCACCGTGCGGCCGATCGCGACGATGATCGTCGCATTGTTACCGAATAAGTCGAATGCTTCCTGCGTCGGCTTGACGACGGCAACACTCAGGAACATCG
>JAKALH010000021.1 GCA_021813225.1 Chloroflexota bacterium | reverse complement strand
CCCCGGCCGACCGGAGCCGCAGCCGGAGGCGCTGACGGCCCGCGAGCTGGACATACTGCGGCTGGTCGCCGGGGGATACACTAACAAAGCCATCGCCGCTCAGCTTGGCATCAGTGACCGCACCGTGCAGGGACATCTGGCGAATATCTTCGGCAAGTTACAGGCGCAAAGCCGCACGGACGCCGTCATGATCGGGCTGCGCCAGAATCTGATCAAGCTTGATGAGCGATGAGCCGGTTACTGCGCGGCGTCACTGCTCAACTGCTGATCCTGACCGTCCTGCCTTTGACGCTGATTCTGGGCGTCATATCCTTTGGAAGCATCGCGCTGCACCAGCAGGCGATGCGCCGGCTGATTGGCGAGCGAGACACGCGCGCCATAGTGGCCGCCGCCGGCGCGATCAGCACGGTCTTTGAGCATAAAACCAGTGCGCTGCAGTCTTACGCCGAAATGGTGGCGCGGGAAACGGCCGGGCCTTCCCATCGAATGAATATCACGGATAGCCTTGCATCCAGCGGCGACATCGCTTCAGAATTTCCCGACGGCGTAGCGATGGTTGACGCCTCGGGCGCCATCATCGCCTATTACGGCGGTCCGGCGCAATGGCCGCTTTCCCCTGCACAGATACGCTCCTGGTGGCCGGTTTCAGGCGCGCTCGATTCGCGCATCGGCGTGTGGAAGCGGGACTTTGTCCTGCGGGCGCAGGATCGCACACGCACCGTCACCGCTATCGGGTTATATCCGATCGATGCCTTGCAGTTCAACGCCCTGGTCAACCCGACCAACGCCGCGACCACAACGCTGAATGCTTTTCTGTTCAGCGCAGGCGGCCGGGCGCTGGCGGATACGCAACCGGAACTGGTGCACAGTGATGTGCAGGCGCATCCCGGCGTTGCCGAAGCGTTGCGCGGTGAAAGCGGCGTTCTATACCGTCCGGATCCGGCCAGCGGCGAAGAACATGTCATTTCCTACGCGCCGATTGTATCGAGCAAAGGTCAGACCGGTCTGGGGATCATCATTGAGGAACCCTGGGAGGCTGTGCTGGATCCGCTGATGCGTTATTCGCTGGCGATGCCCCTGATCACTTTGCCGGTGCTTCTGCTGGCGATGCTGGCTGTTACGTTCGGGCTGCGCCGCATCGTACAACCGCTGCAGCAGCTTGACCTGCAGGCCCGTAAAACCGGCGAAGGCGATCTCAACGCGCTCAAACAGCCCGTACACGGCATCGAGGAGATCGAACAGTTGCAGAGCACGCTGCGGGAGATGTCCGAGCAGATTCAGTCGGACCGCGAGCGCATGCGGAACTATGCCCATGCCGTGACCGAAACCCAGGAGATCGAGCGTAAGCGCCTGGCGCGCGAACTGCACGACGACACCATCCAGAATCTGATCGTACTCAGCCAGCGCATCCAGCAGATGCGCCAGGCCATCGGCAGCGATCAACCGCAAACCGCTTCCCGGCTGGAAGAGTTGCGCGGGGCGGTATTACAAACCATCGATGGGGTGCGGCGGTTCAGCCGGGCGCTGCGGCCGATCTATCTGGACGAAGCCGGATTGACCGCGGCTCTGGAACGCCTGGCCTTTGAAGCTCAGACGACGGGGAATTCGCCGTTGTGCCAGGTCACCTTCAACACCAGTGGACAGGTTGCACGCCTGAAACCCGATGTGGAGCTGGCGCTGTACCGGATTGCGCAGGAAGCGCTGACAAATGCATTGCGCCATGCGCAGCCCGCGCACGTGATGATTACATTGAGCATGATACCGTCCGGCGGCATCAGGTTGAGCATAGAGGACGATGGTGACGGATTTCCGCCAGAACCGGCGCATCACGACACGACCAGCCGGCATACGACAAATGCTGTCTCAGGCGGTTTCGGTCTGACAGGGATACGCGAACGCGCCTTGACTATCGGCGCCGACGTCGAAATCCATTCTGAGCCGGGTGAAGGCACCAGGGTGAGCGTGGTGTACCAGCCGCGCTGATGCCCGGAGACCGGATCAAACGGCCGGCTGGTTATTCAGGCTGCGGCGCGGAAAATCAGTTTGCCATATAAGGCTGAGGGGGAATTAGCTGATATGAGGAGAATCCTGGCTGGTGGATTGATCATAGGCCTGCTGGCTGTCGGGCTGTATTACACAGCTCCGCCCATGCCCGGCAGCATGACGGCTGCGCCGCTGCTCAACATGGTTTCCGCGGGAAGCGCCGGCGGGCTGACGGCACAGGCGACAACGACAGCGCCGGATGAGGGTGTCCTGCCCGGCAGCGCTGAACTGCCGGTGTCTTTTGGCGATGCAGTCGTCAGGATGGTGCAGGCCGGGGCGATTGACAAGGATGCGTTCATACGGTTCTACGGCGGCAGCACCGCATTGGTGAAAGGATATCTGAAAATACTCACTGCGCCGTCAGATGAGCCGATCACCATCAACGACGGTAACGCGGCGGTATTGCTGAATCTGTTCTGGCCCCTCGGAATAGCCAATATCAGTTCGGTGCTGACCAATGGGCCTGTCGGAACGCGATATCGGATGCAGGCTGCCGACTTCGCATCAACGGGAGGCTGGACGCTGGGGAAGCAAGCCGGAGGCAGGCTGCTGAACAGCCTGCCCATCGTGCCGCTTACTCCGCAACAGGAGACCATGGTGATGGATATCTCCCAGCGCATCTATCGCCCATGTTGTGATAATCCAGCCGCATTGCCGGACTGTAATCATGGCGCTGCGATGCTGGGATTTATCGAACTGGCCGCTTCGCAGGGTTTATCCGAAGGGCAGATATACCGCAGCGCGCTGACCCTCAACACCTTCTGGTTCAGGCAGAACTATGCGGAGATTGCCGCATATTTCAGCAAGATACAGAAAAGAGCCTGGCAGGATGTTGACGCCAGAGAGATTCTTGGCGCCGCGTTCTCCAGCAGGCGCGGTTTCGGCGCCATCGATGCCGCTTTAAGAGTTAAGGGGATACTTCCGAAGGGCAACAGCGATGGCAACTGCCGTATATAAAGGCTTTTATCCGGCGATTACTACGTCCCTGTGCTCTTGTAATGGCGGATGCCGAACTGCCAGAACAGCAGCGCGGCCAGCAATGTGCCGATGCCCGCCGCCGGCGCCAGAAACGGCGCGAACGCGGGCAGCCCCAGCGGGTCGGGTCTGCCCAGGAAGTACAGCGCCGGCGCGTAGTTCAGAAACATGGCCGGGACGATGAAGGTAAAGAAGCGGCGCATCCAGTCCGGGTAGATGTGCATGGGGTACGACATCATTTCGTCGCCGCCATAGGTGAGGATGTTGATGGCCTCGATGGACTCCACCGTCCAGAATGTGATCGTCGCGCCGACGATGAACAGGCCGCCGAAGAAACACACCAGGCTGGCCAGCACCACCGGCAGATACAGCAGCTTGAGCAGCGTCCAGTGCAGGTGCAGCGTGACGATGGCATACAGCAGCACGGCCGCGCCCTGCGCAATGCGCCCCAGGCGCCGCACCAGGAACTGCGACCCCAGTACCTGCAGCGTGATGCCCAGCGGGCGCAGCAGCAACTGGTCGAACGCGCCCAGCCGCACCTGCCGGCCGAAGTTGTCCGGGTCGAATCCGCTGAACAGCATGTCCATCAGTCCGAAGGCGACTTCGACCATGCCATACAGGAAGGCCACTTCGGCCAGCGACCAGCCGCCCACGTTATCGAAACGCTGCAGGATCAGCGCCAGCGTGACAAACGAGATGAGGACGGAGAAACCGGTGGTGAACGAATCCAGCAGGAACGAGGCGCGATATTGCATCTGCGAGCGTACCTGCACCCCGATCAGGCGGCGGTAGATGCCGGCGGCGGATTTCATCCCGTCATCCCCCCTGTATCACCAGCCGCCGCACGCCCGCGCGCATCACAAGATGCGCCGCTGCGATCAGGATGACCAGCCAGACGACCTGCACCAGCAGCGCCTGCGCCAGCGCCGGCCCGCTCACCACGCCCAGGTAAATCTCGATGACGGTGTTGACCATCGTCGGGAAGGGCGTCAGGTTGCACAGCGCCGTGAACCAGGCGGGGAAGAAGCGCAGCGGCATGAGGAAGCCCGACAGGAACAGCGCGAGGCTGAACGCAAACCGCCCGATGCCGCGCGCTTCCGGCGTCCAGAACGCCGCCAGGTTGACCAGGAAGCGCCAGGAGAAACACACCGCCCACGCCAGCATCAGCGCGACGATCAGCGCCAGCCACTGCGCGGGGCCAGCGGGAAACGTGATGCGAAAGAGCAGCGCGTAAGCCAGCGTCAGCGGCAGACCGCGCAGCAGGATGTTCACTGCCGCGCGCCCCAGATCGCGCGCCATCCACGAACTGAAATAGCGATAAGGCTTGAGCAGGTCGGCGCTGATGTCGCCGCCGTACACCGAGGTCATCACTTCGTACGAGCCGAACAGGCTGAGAAACGAGATGATGGCCTGGCTGATGCCGGTGAAGGTGATGGCCGACTGCAGACTGATGCCGGCCACTTCGGGGCGCGCGCTGTACAGGGCGGTCATGACCGCCGCGCGCAGCAGACCGAAGAACAGGTTGGTCAACAGCCCGGCGAACGTGGCAGCGCGGTAGGCCAGCATGCGCTGAAACGAGCGCTTGAAGAGTTCCAGATACAGGCGCATGAGTCTTTAACATACTGGTGCCAGGCGCGGATGTCAAACGCTCCCTCTTCTCCCCTGTCTGGCTGTAGCGCTTCTGCAGCGCATGCAGATATCCCTTGTCTGGTCGCGCTTTTCCTTCTTCAGGCAAGATTCCTGATGAGGCGACCCGGTGTGGGCCGGTTACTAATCGCCCCCAATACACATCACCTGAAGTGTCCGGTTTTCCCGCGAAGGACTTACATCAGCATTTAATCTACAATCTCTTGGGCTTAATATCCTCAGGGCTATCGCATTTGGATTTCGCCAACGCCGATGAAACGGCTAGTTTTTCAGCGTTTCATGTGAGAAATGAGGCTTTCCCCATCTGTCAGACACAATTTTCACCAAAATAAGGTAGAACCTCGTGCGACCTGACGCTGACACGTGAGCGCTCCTGTTGGATACCCCAACACCTATCGGTCTCGTTTCCAGGATTGTCTGTTTCATGCGAAATACACCTGGGCAGGTGTGCGATAGTCCAGCGCCTGATGCAGGCGCTCCTGGTTGTAGAACACCAGATAGCGTGTCAGGTTCTCTCTGGCTTGCCTCGGTGTGTCGTACTCGTGTAAAAATACCTCCTCGTATTTGATAGTCCTCCACAGGCGCTCAACGAAGATATTATCGAAGGCTCTGCCGCGGCCATCCATACTGATGCGCGTGCCGGCAGCTAACAACAGCGCCGGCGTGCAGATCAGCATGGACGGCAAGGGCCGTGCGACCGACAACATCTTTGTCGAGCGTCTGTGGAGAAGCCTAAAGTATGAGGAGGTGTACTTACACGAATACGACACACCCCAGGAGGCGCGTCAGGGCGTGAGCGGTTACATCCAGTTCTATGACTACCGGCGGATTCATCAAGCCTTGGACTATCGCACGCCGGCCATGGTCTATTCTGACGGACGTTTTGCGCCAGAGCATCCTCCGGTGATCTCATGAGTGCCGGAGCGATCCAAGGGCGCCTGGCGCTCGATGAGGTGTGTTATTACGTGGTGAATGTTAAAGGACCTCTACCTGAAATTTAAGGTGTTTCGTGTCTTGACGAAGGGGTCCACTTTAGTGCCGACTATCCCCAAACAAAAACACTCCCGGCTCCCCACATGCGGAATTCCGGGAGTGTCTCAATCCACCCGTCCTTACCCCTTCACCTCATGCCGGCCGGCGGGCAGTTCCACCGCCGCCTGGCCCGGCAGTTCCACGATCACCGGCACCGGCGAATTCACCGTCACGCCGGCCTTCGTCGCCCACACGCGGATGAGGCCGTGCGGCGTCGGCACGTCGCCGCCGGCGTAGGTCAGCCGGCCCAGACGCGGCGCGATGCGCGCGGCGGTGTAGCCTGGCTCGGCGGGCGTCACGCCCAGCGTATAGAACGCCATGTCCTTCGTCGGCGTGCAGCTCCAGCCGTGTACGTGCGTGCCGTGCTGCCAGTCCTCGCCGATGGTGTCGTAGCCGTCGGCGAGGAAGGCCGCCCAGCGCGTGTACAGGTCGGGCAGGATGTCGGCCCTGCCGGCCATAGCCACCGCGTCGTGGACGAGATAGCTCATGAACGGCTCCGCGCTGATGATCTGGCGTTTCAGGTCCCAGTCCGGCGTGCGGCTGAACTGGCCCGGCTCGCTGCCCATCCACGTCTTCACCAGCACCTTGTCCATATCGGTGATGGCGTCGATGATGCGTCCCCAGCGCCGCCGCGGGGCCAGCCCGCCGGTGATGGCCGCCGCGCCGCCCAACTGGCTCATCTCCGGGCGCTGCTTGCCGTCCACCAGATGGTCCACGTAGCTGCCGCGTTTGGCGTCCCAGAAGGCCCCGAAGCCGGCTTTGGCCTTCGCGTGCAGCCCGTCGGCCCAGGCCTTGCTGGCGCGCTCGCCCAGCCAGGCGGCCATTTCGGCAAACTCCTGCAGGCCGCGCGCCCACAGCCCCGTGATGATGCAGGACGCGCCGGTGTTCGATATGGCGGCCCAGTCCACCAGGTTCCATTCCACCAGGTCTTGCAGCAGGCCGTCGCGGTTCTGGAACGGCACGTACCAGCGCAGGACGCGCTCTACCGTCGGCATGTACTCCTTCACCTTGTCGCGGTCGCCGGCGAAGCGGTACAGGTTGTACACGCCGTGCACCCAGTGCAGCGACCAGTCGGGGATGGTCAACCCGCCGCTGGCCTCAATCTCGCCGGCCACGCTCATCGGCAGGATGCCGTCGTAGCGCGGCGAGTTGCCCAGGTTCAAATATTGCCAGGCCAGCCGCCAGTCGGTATTGGTCGCCAGGCTGACCATCTGATGCACCACGCTGTCGCCCACCCACGCGCGCTGTTCGCGCGTGGGGCAATCGGTGAAGGCGTCGCGCGCGTTCAGTTGCACGGTGCGGATGCCGGCCTGGTAGATGCGGTTCAGCGCGTCGTCGCTGCAGGTGAAGGATGCGCCGAGCTGCCAGGGGTACACGTCCTCGCGCACCACGAATTTATCCAGCGATACCTCTTCATGCGCGCCGTGGATGTATACATAAGCGAAGCGGAAACCCAGCGCGTCGAACAGCGTGAAGCTGTCGTCGTGCCCGCGCGCCACATAGCGGTTGCCCGCGTGCATGCCCATTGCAAACGGGCCGGCCGCCTTCTTCAGCGGGTCTTCGGTATACGAGAAGTCGAACACCGCCCCGGCGGGCGCAGTCACCGCAAAGGACACGCGCCCCATCACGATGCCGCCCATGTCGAAGCTGATGCGCGCGTCGCCGTGGCCGCGCAGGTCCACCTTCAACGGGATGACGGCGCTGTCGTGCGTCTCGGCCACTTGCAGGTCCAGCGTAGCTTCCACGCGCTTCACCGGGTCGCCGATGGACGAGTCGACCGAGCCGTCCAGTGTCTCGACGCGCGCGGTCATCGGCGAGCGCACATCGCCGCCCAGCCGCGCGATCGGGCGCGGGTACAGCGGGCCGTACGGGTCGGTGGGCGGTTGCGAGCGGGGCGTCTCGCCAAACCCGCCTGTCGAGATGACCGAAGCGTTGTCCCAACCGCTGTCGTCGAAGCCGGGCTGCTCCCAGCCGGGCGCGCCCTTGCGCGCGTCGTACACTTCCAGCGGGATGGTGTTGAAGATGCTTATCGCGTCGTCGCCGGCCCAGCCGTACTGCCAGGCGTCGCTCTTGTGGCACTTCCACGAGGCGTCGCTGACCAGCCAGCCGGCGGCGCCCAGGTCGGCTTCGAAGACCAGCGTGCCGCGCCTGCCGACGGGCGAACCGCTCACGGCCGGCATCCAGTACGAGCGCGGCGTGCCGTAGTACGCCACGTACACCGCCAGCGTGTTCGCGCCGGCATGCAGGTAGGGCGCCAGATCGAACAGGTCGTAGACCTTGCGGCGCGGCTGGCTGCGGATAGGCCCCTGGAACACTTCCTGGCCGTTGGCGAATAACAGATAGCGCGAATCGACGGTGATCCGTGCCGGCACGCGCGCCGGCACTTCGGCCAGTTCGAAAGTTTTGCGGAACAGCGCGCGCACTTCGGGGCGGGGTTCTTTGTCCCCGCGTAATTCGGCGAACATTACGGGCGGCGGCGCCGGTTCGACCCAGATGTAGTGGCCGTTCCAGCGGATATCCGGGAAGTCCTGCGCGGTAATCGGTCCTGCCATTGAGGTTACTCCTTTTTATTAAGGGTTGGTAACTGTATTGTAGGCGGTGCGCGGGATTCCGTCACTCCCCGCGCAGGCTGTGACGCCAAACCTGACAGGTCTCACAGACCTGTCAGGTTTCCTGCGCCACCGCTTCGCCTTCGGCCAGACGCAGCGGCTGACCCCAGCCGCCGCCAAAAACGAACTCGTTATAGGCTCGGGCTGTAAAGCTGCCCAGCTTGTTTATACATAACAACTCGTAATGAGTATATTCTCACCACCACTTAATGACTTCCTGTTGGCCTTACCCTACACTCATGTCAAACAGTACGGTCTAGAAGAATTGTTGGCTATAAAGTGAAACCTGGAAGAATAAATTACTGGAAACATAGTGATGAATAAGTCATTTGCGATGATCATAGCTGGTTTTATTACGACCCTGGTTGTTATCGGCGGCACCGTGGCCGCCGCGCAGAGTGGCGTGCTCATGCCCGCCACTACCACTATCCAGACCAACGGCGATATCAACGTGCCCATGGCGGCTCAGCAGTATGCGCCCCCCACCATCGAGGCTATGCCGACGCTGGAACCAGCCCTGACCGAGCAGGTGCAGGTCATTACGCGCACCGAAATCATTCCCCCTCAGCTCGTTACGCAGACCGTCGTCATCACGCAGGAGAACCCCGGCCGCGAGGCTGAACTGACACAGCGGCTGAACGAAGCCTACCAGGTGATGAAGCAGCGCGAGGCGGCCTATCAGGCCAAGTTGAAGGAAGCCTACGACAAGCTGAAAGTGCAGGCGCAGGTACAAGTACAAGCGCAGGCGCAGGCCAGCGCGCCGCAGAGCCAGCCTGCGCAGTCGCAGCCGCCCGCCGGCAGCAGTGCACCCAATGATGACCACAAGGAGACCCCGCCGCCGCAGAGTACACCCGAAAAGCACAAAGACGACAGCCACGACAAGAACGATAAGTGATGGCGCAGCCGCACCCTCACGCAGCCGGCAATACCGGTCAGTTCAGCCTGACCTGCCGGCTGCCGCAGGGATGAGGCCATAACCATGCGAAACCACCACAACACCATTCTGGCGATGAAGGCATCGACACTACTGATGAGCATCAGCGCGCTGGTGCTGGTCGTCGCCAGCCGGCCGGACGTGGTCATCCCCGACAGCGCACCTGCTTTGACATCCGATCTGGCGCAGCCGGTGGCGCCGCATAACTAAATACTGGCCTTACGACAAAAAGCATGATTCGATTTCGAAAAACAGAACAGGCGCCGGTGAAGCGCCTCGGGCTATGGATTGCGGCTCTGCTGGCGGCACTGGTATTCCAGGGAGCGGCGCCAGCGTTTTCGCTGGCGCAGCAGCGCGCGACCGGCGAGTGGACGATGACCTTCCACGACGAGTTCAGCCAGGCGGACGGCACGCCGCCCGACCCGACCCGCTGGGAGCATGACATTGGCGGCAGATGGGGTAACGGCGCGGAAGCGCAGTTCTACACCGACCGCATCACAAACGCCTATATTCAGGATGGCGCGCTGCAGATTACCGCGCGGCGCGAATACTACGGCGGCAACGCCTACACCTCGGCGCGTCTGACCACCTTCGGTGTCTTCTCCCAGCAATACGGCCGCTTCGAGGCGCGCATCCGCATCCCGACCGGCAAGGGCATCTGGCCGGCGTTCTGGCTGCTGGGCGACAACATCGACCAGGCGGGCTGGCCGGCCTGCGGCGAAATCGACATCATGGAGCACATCAATTTCGAACCCAATGTCGTCAGCACACTGCACTTCCCTGGCGCCAGCGGCCGCGATGCGTCCATCGGCAAAGATTACTACTCGCCCTGGACGAATGACTTCTCCGACGGTTTCCACGTTTACGCCATGGAGTGGCAGCCTGACGAAATCCGCTTCTACGTGGACGGCGCGCTGACGCAGGTCGTGCGGCGCGACAACCTGCGCCCCGGCCAGCAGTGGGTGTTCGACCATCCCTTCTACATCATCCTGAATGTGGCGGTGGGCGGCCAGTGGCCCGGCTACCCGACGGCGCGCACCGTCTTCCCCGCCACGATGTCGGTCGACTATGTGCGCGTGTACACGCGCTGACAGCCCGCGCACACGAGGAGCCAGGCTATGTAACCCGGGATTGGGCACGGCAGCCCAGCGAGGTGACCCATTACACATACATCAGAATCCAACGAATACTCACAACCGGATGCGGAATCGCCAGTCCGCCGGTCGCGCGCGCGGGCGTTCGTGCCGGCTGTCTGCGCCATTCTCGCGCTGGCGCTGGTCACGCCGGTGCTGATGCCTCTGCGCCCGGTCGCGGCCTATGGCCAGGGTCCCTGGAAGCTGGTGTGGGGCGACGAGTTCAACGGCCTCAACGGCTCGCCGGCCGACCCGACCAGATGGACTTACGACACCGGCGGCGCCTGGGGCGGCGGCGCGGAGTTGCAGTATTACACCGACCGCACCGTCAATGCCTACCTTCAAAATGGCAACCTGGTCATCAAGGCGATGAAGGAGTATTACCTGGGCAACGCCTACACCTCGGCGCGGCTGTACACCCAGGGCAAGTTCACTCAGCGGTACGGGCGCTTCGAGGCGCGCATCAAAATACCCGGCGGGCAGGGCATCTGGCCGGCCTTCTGGATGGTGGGCGCGAACATCAGCCAGGTGGGCTGGCCGGCCTGCGGCGAAATCGACATCCTGGAGCACATCAACTACGATATTCCGGTGGTGGAGACGCTGCACATGCCTGATGCCAGCGGCCGGGATGCGCCCATCGGCAACTCCTACACGCTGCCCAACAACGCCGACCCCACCGCCGACTATCACGTGTACGCGGCCGAGTGGGAGCCGGATGTCATCCGCTTCTACGTGGACGGCGCGCTGACGCACACCATTACGCGCAGCAACCTGGCGCCGGGGCAGGTGTGGTCGTTCGACCACCCGTTTTATCTGATTCTGAACATCGCGGTGGGCGGCACGTGGCCGGGCTATCCCGATGCCAGCACCGTCTTCCCCGTATACATGTACGTGGACTACGTGCGCGTGTACATGCGCAACAACGCGCAGGCGTTTATCCCCGCAGTAACGAACCGCTGACGGCAAATCACAACTCCGAGTTCTCTACTTGTGCGTCACGGGCATCATGTGACGAAACCGGCGTTTTGAGATAGTTTCTAAATGCGCTGGCGGTGTGTTCTATAATCGGATCACGCAAGGCCCAGAGCCGTCATCACTGTATCCAACCATGTATGGGCTTGTTATTGCCGTGGAGTGATGAATGGTACCGTCTGTAAACGACGCGTTGCTTACAGACATCGCCTCAGCGTCTGAAGCACGCCTGGAAGCCCTGCGCCGAACACAGCTACTGGATACCCCGCCCGAGCCAGCGTTTGATCAACTGACAGAGCTTGCGTGCAGAGTGTTGCGGGTTCCAATCTCATTCGTTTCGCTGCTGGACGGGAACCGCGAGTTTCTGAAAAGCGCCTGCGGATTACCGAAACCCTGGGCATCGCGCCGGGAATTCCCGCTATCGCATTCATTCTCCAGGCATCTTGTCGCCTCAGGTCAGCCGCTCGTTATTAACGATACACGGGCGCACCCGTTCGTTCGTGACAACCCGGCCCTGCAGGATCCAGGCGTGATCGTCTATCTGGGCGCGCCTCTTTTCACTCCGGACGGATACATGGTTGGCTCACTGTGTGCGGTCGACCATGTGCCCCGCGCCTGGTCGGAAGACGACGTTGGGATTCTATCCAACCTGGCCTCCATCGCCATGGCAGAGATCGCGAGGCGCCTCGGACCGCATTGAGCTGCTGCAGCGGGTGAGTGCGGCGCTCTATCGGTCCATCACGCCCGATCAGGTTGCTCAAGTGATCATGCGCGAAAGCGCGCTGGCCCTGAATGCCGCCGCTGGCTCGCTATATGTGGCGTCAGACGATGATGCCACATTGAATATGATCGCTTCCACAGGCTATAGCGAAGAGGTGCTGGCGCGCAACGGACTCCTGCAGTTCTCGTCACCCGTGTCCACATCATCAGGCGCTGAGGAGGCAGGACAACCTCTTACTGGCTTAATGGGGCAGTCCCCGCCTCAGCACGGCCAATTCGTGGAGAACCCCCTCATGCCCCGGCGATGCGCGGCATGCGCGTCGGCTCGCGCTGGATGTCGGCCTGCACGAAGCGCAGCAGCAGTTCGGACTTGACGGTCTGATACTGCGGATCATCCCAGCGGTTGCAGCGTTCCTGCGGGTCGTCCTGCAGGTCGAACAGTTCGCCGTAACCGGCGTTGCGGTACACGGTGAGCTTGTAGCGCTGGTTCACATAGGTTCGCAGATGCACGCGCGTCGGGTTGTGGCGGTTCTCAATCAACGCGTGGTCGCGGTTCGGCTTCGCGATACCCCGCCACACGCCCAACTGGCTGACGCCCTGCATGATGCCGGGCGCCGACAGTCCGGCCGCGCCCAGGAAAGTGGGCGCGTAGTCGATCTGGCTTTGCAGGGCATCCGAGACGACGCCCGCCGGCACGGCGCCGGGCTGGCGCACGATCATCGGCACACGCAGCAGGTCTTCGTAGTGAAAAGCCCCTTTCGCAATCAGGCCGTGCTGGCCGAGGAAGTGGCCGTGATCGGTGCTGAAGACGACGAGGGTGTTCTCCGCCAGACGCAGGCGATCCAGCGCGGCGAGGATGCGCCCGACCTCGCTGTCGATCAGGCTCAACATGCCGTAATAGCTCGCCATGCTGCGCTGCAGTTCCTCGCGGGTGTGCCGGTGCGAATGAAACCCGTGCAGACCCTGCCCGCCCGGCTCGTCGTAATCCGTGAAGTCCGGGTGTTCCTGCAGCGTGCGGGCGAATTGCGGCGGCATGTGGTTGAACTCACCCGCTTGCAGCGTACCCGGCTGCATGTCGGCCGGGTCATACATCGACGCCCACGGCTCCGGCAGCGTATAGGGCGGATGCGGGTCGAAGAAGCTGGCCCACAGGAAGAAGGGCCGGCCCGCGCCGGCGCAGCGCTCGATGTGCGCCATCGTCCGCTCGCCGACCCAGCGGGTGTGGTGGAACTCCTCCGGCAAATCCCACACCTGGGCGTCGCGCAGATAGTACGGCCCGCGATACTTGTCGTCCGGGCTGGGCGGAAACTGCTGGAAATAATCCCGCCAGTTGCGCAGGCCTTTCTCTTCCATCCAGACGGCGTAATGCTGGCCGGCGTGCGATTCGTTGCCGTGCATGCGCGCCGTCTCCACATGGTCGAAGCCGTACCACGGGCCGTGGAACCCGCGCCAGAAATCCAGGTCGCGCAGGATGGGCTGGCACTCCAGCGATTCGCTGCCCGGCTGCGATTTCAGCGGCTGGAAGTGCGCCTTACCGATGAGGATGGACTCGTAGCCATGCCGCGAGAGGATATCGCCCACCGTCGGCACGTCCTCGGGCAGCTTCACGCCGATCGCCCAGCAACCGTGCCACGCGGGGTACAGCCCGGTGATCATGCTGGAACGCGATGGCGAGCAGGTGGGATTGGTGCAGTAGGCGCGCGTGAAGCGTGTGCCTTCGCGGGCCAGCCGATCCAGCGCGGGCGTGCGGATGCGCGGATTCGTCACGCCCAGCGTGTCGTAATGCTGCTGGTCGGTGGTGATAAACAGGATGTTGGGTCGGGTCATCTTATAGCAGGCAGCCCCGCAGGGATATCGCCGCGCCGGGCGCGGCGGAACAGGCGCAATGTGTGGACAGTGTATCACGTGTGCGGCGGACAGTTTACGGCAACTGAGCATCGCCCGATCCTGCACGAACATGCCCTCACGCAAAGGTGAAAGCCATCACGAATGGGTGGGGGCGTTGGAAGTCCTGCTTGGTGCGACATTGTGCACAACCTCAGTGAAATGCACAGGCTGCTATTGCATGAGTTGATTTATAGCGGACAGCGCAAGTCGCCGGTCTATTCGTCCAGCCAGCACATCAGTCTGCGTATCAAAAGTGAGTAAACAGTCGAGGCAAGCCGTCTGACATCGTTGGTCATGTTCATGATTCACGTATAAAACGTGATCGCGCATTTCGGTGAACCAGTTACGGCTGGCAGCAGGACTCTGAATGACCTCATGAATGTGGCCCGCTCCGCCAGGGACATTGTCGTACAGCACGATACCACGGGCACCTTGCGCATTTACTGATATCACAGTGACCCCTAGCTCGCGCGCATCCAGCTCCAGCACACGCGCGGCTGCCAGACGAAGGGCGTGACCCAGCGTCCACATCAAAGTTTCATTACATTGTCCAGGGGACAAGATACGACTGAAATCGACTAGAAATACATCAGTTGTTTGTTGTGCGGCCAGCCATTGATGTCGCAGGACAGGCGCTTCCCCCTCTTTCCAGCACTGACCTTTGTACTTCTCCAAAGGGATATGCCTTTCGAATCCTCGAGGTAAACGCTCTCTGCCTGCTCCAGTCGCTTCGATTTCGCCATCGGCGTAGCCGCACTGCGTACATATGGCAAACCCACATTCTTTGTCTCCCTTGTTATAGACCAGCAACTCACCGTGTTGCCTGTATATCCCAATGAGGTTACTGATGCCGCCCAGGTGCTCGATCTCTTCTGCTTCGCCGTCATACGGCTGACCTCGTGCAAATGCGGTGGTTGTGACAAACACTTCGGAAGCCAGGTCCACTTCTCGGGCGCGGTGAGGTTTATCCCAGGCAGCAGTTGTGAACCCGTGACGTGGTAGTAACAGTTCCCACTCGGATTCGCGCGGCGCGGTCTGGTTTGCTTCAAGCAGCTGATTCAGCCTCTGTTTAGAGACAGTTGAGTAATAGAGATTACCATCACCACCTTCGACGGCATACCCACGCATGCCCATTGGTGCATCGGTCAATGCACCAGTCCAGTGTTTCAACAAGCCGCGCGATTTGACTGTTTGGCCGCCAACAATGAGAGAGCAGCCGGGTGCATATTCCCGCAACGCGAGAAGGGAGGGACGTTCCAGTCTGAATTGGTCTTCGATGCGCGACCCTTCATCTTTATCTCGTGCCAGTCGAACCTTAAGCGCATGAACACCTATCGGGAAACCGTAGCGCGGCAGGAATTGTCGGTCTGCCAGCGCCTCGATCATTGTAACTTGGTAGCGGTCTTTGAGCTGGTAAAACAATCGGTTGGCCTGCATCCGATCGTCTGCCTGTATCCATTGTTTCTTTAGTTCGCCGTAATCGTCTACCCACCGTGTTGCTGCATTGTGGAA
>JAKALH010000425.1 GCA_021813225.1 Chloroflexota bacterium | reverse complement strand
ATCGCTGAAGATCAGGACGTGAACCTGGCCGCCGATGGCGCGATAGTCCCGATGGGCAATGGCATTGACGGCTGCTTCACGCAGTACGCCGGGCGGGTAGGGCGACTGTTCCACCCGTTGCCAGCTTGCCAGCCGCGACTGTGGCACGACGTTCTCATTAACGAAGATCTCCGTTCGCCTGATCTGGTCAGGCAGTGTGCCGGAGATAGTCTGGCGCAGGAATACATCGTCCATGCGGGTGCCGTTGAACCGCACAGCCAGCACTTCTGCACCGCGCACCCAGCGCTGGGGTTGCTTGCCGAACAACAACAATCCGGCATAGGTTGGCTTCAGACGTTTGCCCTGCCTGATTACACAGCCGCGGCGCAGCAGAAGGTCCTCGGCGGTTGGCTCACTGACATTGGCTACATTTCTGGCGTATTCCTCGATTCTCGCCCAGTCAAGGTCGTCACGGCTGCTGCCGCCCGGTGACAACGCCTCCCATACGCCCTCGCTGCGCATCAGCAGCAGTTCTCGCAGGCTGCGCGCCGTCAAGGGTGCGATACGCGCGCTGCTGCGTCCCAGGAAACGCCCATCCAGGCTGTAGGCATGTGGAAGGCCATCAGGAATCTCGATGGCGAGCGCCACGGCATCCTTGTCAGGAGAAGGTCGCAGGAGGTAGGGCAGGGGAATGATCAGGTGCGGCTCAGTCATGAGGGCGGCCTGGTATGCGCGATCGCGTATCTCCTGCGGTTCGACCGGGCTGCGTCCTCGGGCATCGACTGCCGAGACAATCACAACACCGCCATGGGTATTGGCGAGTGATACCAGTGAGCGCGCAATCCGCTCGGCGGTGGCAGACGCCGGACTCAGAATATCGATACGCGGACCAGGCCCTGCCGCGTACAGCTTCTTCAGGTCTTCAATGGTCAACATGGCGCGTTCTGACAGTCAATACTGCCTGGGCTTGACCATCTGGCGATACGTCTATTGCTGTTTGACCGTAAACGTGGCTATCGTCTTCCCCTGGGCAGCCAGTGTAAGCACATCACCCACCTGCCACGCGGCATCGCTGCGGTTCATGAACAGATCAGTCGGCACATCGGAGCCGCTGGTTGTGTGCAGGCTGATGAAACTGTCTTTAAACAAGGTCACGTTTCCGAACGTGTAGGTGATGCCTTTATTGGATGTCAACGTCCAGCCCTTCAGGTTCACCTGATCCCCCTGGTTGACGATGACGACCACTTCGCGCTGGCGCTGGCCTGCATTGAGCACCGTGCTGATACTCACATTACCCAGATTGTTCGGCGCGGGCGTGCTGGTTGCGGTGGCCGACGCTGTAGGGCTTGCTGCAGGGGTCTTCGTCGCCGTTGCCTCCGGCACAGGCGTTGACGATGGCCTTGCAGGAGCCGCATCATTAGCGGGTCCCCGCGCATTGTTGCCCGCTGCCGGCACAGGAGGAGTCTGCGTCGGACTGACGGCTGCAGCGGGCTGGCCGGTTGCGATGGCGCTAACGCTGCCGGCAGCCGGCTGTGCCGTGAGCACACGAACGATCAGCAGCGCAGTGACGGTGGAGACCACTACGTTGACCAGGATGATAGTGCCCCACTGTTTCCGCGTAAGAGGTGATGACATTGGTATCGAATATATCACTATCGCGCCGAGGCGGTCAAACCAATTCCGAACACGCGGTATGACCCAAATAGCGCGGGCGAGCGGATAGAACAAATGTGCTACACTGTGGGTATGACCAAGTTCCTTACGCTGCAGGATGGTATCGCGGAGTTCAGCCGGCATCTGGCTAAACGACCGTTGAGCGACAATACTCGCAAAGCCTTCGTCGGCGATGTGCGCATCTTCGAGCGTTTTCTTGGGTCCTCACAAGGCGAACAGGCGAAATCCATCGAACTGGCACTGATTACCGCGGAGCACATCAAGGCTTTCCTCGCACACCAGGAACAAGGCGGGATTGCAAACAGCCCTAAATCCATCGAACGCCGCCTGACTTCGATCAAGGTGATGTTCAAATGGCTCCGCGAAGCTGGAATCCTTGCCGGCAACCCCGCTGATGGCATCGCCTACAAACCATTCGTAGACCCGTTGCCGGAATATCTCAGCGACGCCGAATCGGCGGAGGTAATCCAGGCGGCTCGCACGCTTGCCGCGGGAGATCGACTCGAAATGCGGCCGCTCACCGCCATCATGCTTGTGCTGGAAACCGGCATTAAAAAAGGCGAGTGCCTGGCGCTGAGGGTGAATGATATTGAGCGTCGGCAGGATGGCCGCGCCAGCATCTGGATCCGCTATGAAAAGCAGCATCTGCACTTTAAGGATCGCCAGTTGTTCGTATCGGACGAATGTCTGCACACCCTGGAATCCCATATCCAGCGCTACGAAACAAAGGACCTGCTGTTCGACTGCACCGGACGCAATCTCGAATACCTGTTCAATCGGAAGATTGCACGGGCCGCCGGTCTGGATGCACTGACATTTGAAATGTTGCGCTGGAGCTGCGCCGTACGCGATTATCGAGAAGAGTTGCTGGATGGAGAGCAGATGCAGGTGAAATATGGCCTGTCGTCTATAGGCTGGATCGAGATGGAGGCGAAGCTTGTCCGCCTGGTTCATCATGCAACGGAAACCATAAACGGCGCAGAGACCGGGTAATCATTCTGACGAACGGGAACGACATGCGCTGAGTGTTGCTGTGCGAAACGGCGCAGTTCATCTATCATTGGAGGAACCCGTCAGCGTGGGCAGCCCTGGCATGTTACAACGCTTCCGAATCGATCGCGGCGACCTGTTCTCTGTCGCCCGCGACTACGCCCTCATATTGCTGGGCGCTATACTGCAGGCGATAAGCATTGTGGTATTCCAGGCCCCGGCGGAACTGGCTGCAGGTGGTGTCAGTGGCCTGGCTGTCATCACGAACTATCTGGTGCCGGCCATACCGATCGGCCTGGTTGTACTGGCGGTCAATATCCCCTTACTCGCACTTGGTGTCCGGTTGCTGGGCGGCTGGCGCTTCTTTATCAGAACGGTAGTGACCGTTGTGATCTACAGCGGCGTCATGGTGATACTGGCGGCCATCGGCACGCACAGCCTGACGAACGATATCGTGTTGAACACTTTATTTGGCGCCATCATTGGCGGTGCGGGCAGCGGTCTGGTCTTCCGGGCTAAGGGCACTACAGGGGGAACCGATATCCTGACGCTCGTGCTTTCCCGCTGGAAAGGCATACCGATCAGCCAGGGATATCTGATCACGGATGCGCTGGTCATGCTGGCCGCGGGACTGATATTCGGCTGGGAAAAGGCGTTGTATGCCCTGGTCGCGCTGTATGTGTCCGGGCTGGTAGCCGAGACGATAGCCGAAGGAGTCGGCATCAACCGGGCCGTGACCGTCATCACCAGTCAGGCGGATCGAGTGGCTGCTGATATCCTGAAACACATGGGGCGAGGTGTCACGCGCTGGACTGCTTA
>JAKALH010000424.1 GCA_021813225.1 Chloroflexota bacterium | reverse complement strand
CTATGAAGGAATGAAGCCTTCTAGCCCGGATTACCATGCCACTCTGGCTGAGTGGGTGCGCCGTGGCAACGGATTGATCATCTTCGGGAACGGAGACGCCTATAACGGCGTGCGAGAGTGGTGGAATCAGAACGATATGGCGTATGCTGCGCCGCAAGATCACCTGACCGAACTCCTGGGCATCGGCCGGCATCCGCAGAGCGGGGCGTATGCATGCGGCGCGGGTTATGTGCTTATCAACGAAGCATCGCCGGCTGCTCTGGCACACCGGGTAGATGGTGCTGGTATGGTGCTGGATGCAGTCAAGCAGATGTGTTCCAGGCTGGCTTTGTCATGGACCGAGACGCATACGCTGGCGTTCCGGCGGGGGCCGTATGTCATCGCCGCCGGTATGGATGAGTCGATTGATGCACCGCCGACCATATTGCCGGGGTGTTACGTCGATCTATACGACGCCAGGCTGGCGGTTGTGGACCGACCGGTTATCTCGGCAGGTTCCTGCCATCTTTACTACGATCTGGCGCGCTGCCCGCAGCAGAGCTGGGTGATTGCCGCCGCCGGCCTGGTCACAGAGGAATCTGCATCAGCGAACAACCTTTCGTTCAAAGTCTCCGGCATGAACCAGTCGATATGCGCTGTGCGTGTTGCTGTACCGACACAACCTCGAATCGCCAGCACGGAGGTGCAGCCGTGCCTGGTCACATGGGATGAAATGACACATACCGCGCTGCTGGAATTTGCCAATAACCCGCATGGTGTTGCAATCCGGCTGGAATGGTAAGCGATAACCGCCGGCAGGAAGGTGCAGACATGAGTCTTGGAAGACCGCGCAATTATGGCTGCCGTATCAGCGATGCCTGGCAGGTCGATGGCATGCGCACCGTCATCCTTGAGAATGAGTTGCTGCGTGTAGTCGTCCTGGTCGATAAAGGAACGGATATCGTCGAATTTCGTTATAAACCGCGCGATCTGGACTATATGCTGTTCATGCCCAATGGACTGCGCAATCCGAAGCAGGGGATGCTTTCCACGCCGACCAGCGGCCCCTTCATGGACTTCTACAGCGGCGGGTGGAATGACATACTGCCGAACGGCGGCCCGTATTCCGTCTATAAAGGCGCGGAGTTCGGCCAGCATGGCGAGATCAGTCTGATACCGTGGGAACATGCCATCCTGCGCGACGAGCCTGCCATTGTTGAGGCCAGATTCTGGGTACGCCCGATTCGCACGCCTTTCTTCGTCGAGAAGACTATGCGCCTGGAAGCGGGTAAGGCTGTCCTGTGCATCGACGAACGGGTGACCAATGAGTCGGGTGAAACCATGCATCTGATGTGGGGCCAGCATATTGCGTTTGGCAGACCGTTTCTGGATGACGGCGCCGTCGTCGACGCGCCGGCGAAGCGGCTTCTGGTTGGCGCAGCCATGCCGAATTACGAACCGCGTTTGTACGCGCCGGATGCGCGTTTTGACTGGCCTCAGGCGCGTTCACCTGCTGGCGCGAATGTGGATGCCAGCCTGATTCCTCCCTATGGATCGACAAAAGCACAGGAACTGGCGTACCTGGCTGAACTGACCGATGGGTGGTATGCCATCACAAACCTGAAACAGAAGCTCGGATTTGCCCTGCGATTCGACCATGCGGTATATCGCTATATCTGGTACTGGCAGCAACATGGCGATGTCGCTCAGGGATATCCGTGGTGGAGCCGGTTACATACGGTCGCCCTGGAGCCCTGGACCAGCTTCCCGTCGGAAGGTATTGATAAGGCCATCAGCAACGGCACGGCTGTAGCGCTGGCGCCTGGCGCGCAACTGTCTGTGAGTATGAGCGCTGTGGCCTACGAAAGCGCCAGCCGTGTCATTGGCGTATCCGCAGACGGGCAGGTCATGTTCTGAGCCGCGTCGATAGTCAGGCAGGAGCAACCATGTACGACACAGATGCCGATATTGCTGCGATTGTTCGTGCCGGTTGTCTGGGCGCTTATGATGGTTTGAACGTGGTGCGCAATTGTTGGGCAAATGCCGCTATTGACTGTTTAGTGGATTCTGTCGGAGCGATATTTCCACGGCCATAGAACTTCACTGTCACGACGAGTTCATCCGGGTTGACCGCCCCGGCATGGCTCGTTTGATACGGCTGGTACTCATCAATCCAGTCGTAAACAGCCTGTAATTGGCGCGGGTCAAGCCACTGCACGCCTAGACTCTGAGATGAACTAGATCGGCAGGACGAGACGCGCAATTGGCCGCTGACACTGACGGCAACATCATCGCAGAAGCCGGCAATTCCACCCTCGCGGTGCCATTCCAGCGCCATGTCTGTTACCGCTTGTGTGCTGGAGACGCGCAGGGTCACGTAACGGGCGAATTCGGCCATGCTGCGTTGTTCCGCCGCAGTCGCGACCTGCGATCCTGTCCCGACCAGGATGATATTGCCTATCTTTGTCGTCGCGCTGAATGAGGCGAATACGGACGTGAAATGCCCAAGCATCTGCGTATCGGTGTCCGTTAGTGTCGAATTGAGCATTGCGCCGGCGCATGGTGTCACTGCCACACGACGTGTGGATAACAGGCCGTTGATGCAACTGTCGCCGGACTGGCGCCACAGCAAAACCGGCTTGTCGTTACTTTGTGAACCGCCGGCTGAGTATACGATCGAACTGCCATCCAGGTTGGTGTGATATTCATACTGCCTGCCTCTGGCCGTCAATATGATGCGATACCCCGGGGTGACGATCATCGCGCACATGACACCGGGTGTCTTCATTCCAAGACAGGCATCAGGCCACTCAACACGCTGGATTGCCTTCAACGAAATATCAGTGGCGCTGATGCCGGACTCTCGTGACAGCTTTTCTATGGCTGCCCTGACCGCGGCCGGATAGGGGATCGGTAGTTCCATTGTCGCTGTAGGGGTATCTATCGGTGCCACGGTTGGTGTGCTCTCAAGAGGCGTGATGGACGGCAGCGGTGTGGCCGTCTGCTGCAGAGTTGCCGTGGCTGTCAATGCGGTCATTGCACGGGTGGGAGAAGGCGAAGGTGTTGGCGTCCCTGATGGTGCAACCGCGCATGCAGAAAGCGCCAGCAGCACAGCCACAGCGTAGGCCAGCCAATTGTTGTTCCTCAAAATACATTCTCCTGCATGTACTCTTATGACGCAGCCGACAACCCGCTTGTTCCATTGTCTGAGCTGGATTCTACCGGCCTGCAACCTTCTGGTCTTGCTGCTCCTGATGCGCCATGTTGCGGCGAAATCGCTCGCGGAAAGTCGGTGCGTGCGATAGATGACATGTCCGGCCGATATGCTGCTCGTCTGCTGGAGATCAGCCCAGAGTCAGCCTATGATTCCCCCCGAAATTCGGACACAAAAAGGCCCCAAAATAGAGTAGAACCAGAGCGATCCGAGGGGCATGATGAGAAAGCGATTTACAGCACAGTTCAAAGCCGAAGTCGCGCGCGAGTTG
>JAKALH010000423.1 GCA_021813225.1 Chloroflexota bacterium | reverse complement strand
CCGAAACACTCGTCGACCCGCTGTTCGTGGTCGATCAGGATCGCATCATCGTGTTCTGTAACAGCGCCGCCAGGCAGATGAGCAAAGACATCGCCGCCGCAGGGCGCAGCCTCATGGAGTCGGTGCGTTCGTATGAACTGGACAGCCTGGTGGATGAGGCGCTGCGCGGGCAGCATGACCTGCCGCGCGAAATTACGATCAACCAGCGGCTGTACTACGTTCGCCTTACCGCGCTGGAACGCGGGGAAGTGCCCGGTGCGGCCCTGGTGATCCTGCGTGATATCAGCGAATTGCAGCGCCTGGGCCGCGCCAGGCGCGACTTCGTCGCCAATATCTCGCACGAACTGCGCACACCGCTGACCGCGATCCGTCTGCTGGTGGACACCTTGCGTCTGAATGGCGAGGCGGCCGCCGATAAACGCGCCGGTTACCTCGACCAGATCGGCACACAGGTTGACGCGCTGACACAATTGGCTCAGGAAATGTACGATCTGTCGCTGATCGAATCGGGGCAGGTGCCCATGCGGATGGTGCGGTCGCCGATGCGGCAACTGGTGGATCGTATCGTCGAACGCCTGCAGCCGCAGGCGGAACGCGCCGGGACAATGCTGGAGAACCAGATTCCGCCGGACACTATGGCGCTGGTCGATCCCGATCAGATCAACCGTGTCATGACCAATCTGCTGCACAATGCAATCAAGTTCACCCCGACCGGCAGCATCCGAGTCATGTTATCCGACAGGCAGCCGCCGGCAGGCATGACAGGTGCCGAGCCGGTCTCATCCGAAGACTATCTCGCACTGGCGGTGCAGGATACCGGCGTCGGCATCTCGCGCGCAGACCTGCCGCGTATTTTCGAGCGGTTCTTCAAGGCCAGCCGCGCGCGCGGGCAGGGCGGCACCGGACTCGGCCTGGCCATCGCCAAACACATCGTCGAGGCGCATGGCGGGCGTATCTGGGTTGAAAGCCAGGAAGGGCGCGGCACGACGTTTTATTTCACCGTACCGCGCGACGAACCGTAAATGCGGCTGCTGCTACGGCTTCGGCGTCGGAGTAGGAGTCACATCGATGCGCACGTAGAAAATCTGGGTCTGCTTGGTCTTATCGTCCTGCGCGGCAATAATCGCCAGGCCCAGCTCCTTGCCGCCTTCCTGCTTACCGTAGAAGCAGAAGGTACCGACGTTCGTATCGCTGGCCGATGTCGAACTGCCGGTGCAGCCGGCGGCGTTTGTGGCCCAGCCGCTGCCCTTCATGCGGTCCGGGGAGTAGTAGTCCTGCACTTCCTGGGCGGTCTTGGTGGTCGTGTAGGCGATGAATTCCAGTTTGCCCTGGAACGCCGCCTGCACCATCAATTTGGCAGCCAGCGGCAGGTCGAGTTTCGCCTTGCTGGCGCCGGGGAAGGCTGGCACGTCTGGCCACAGGTCCGCTGCAGTGCCGGAACTTGTGTTCAGCAACGTGTTTACAATGCCACAGGACATGGTAAAGACCATGGTGGCGGCCAACAACACAGCTATCGTCGTTCTCGTTATCCTTCTTGTCATCCTGTTCATGGGTCTCCCTTTTAGGCCAATCAGCACTAACCCGCGAGTCCTATGGTAACATCACCTCCTGTAACATTACCAACACTCGTACATGGGCAAATATACAGCTATTTTCTTCGATCTGGACGGCACTTTGCGAGCCAACCAGCCCGAAGGATTCCAGGCTTTCATCGAATATGCATCGCGGGTTGGAATCGCACTGAACGCATCCCAGATAGAAATGTGCGAACGCGCAGTGCATCGCTACTGGGCCGACGGCGCTCAGGTCGTTGACCACCTCTCACGTTATGACGAGCGCGGTTTCTGGGTGAACTACAACCAGATTCTTCTGCAGGCTATGGGCGTCCATGCCGCCGAAGACATCGCCGAGAGAATCCAGGACCAGTTTGAACACTACGAACCGCAGGATGTCCTTTTTGCCGATGTGCCTTATGTGTTATCCACGCTGAAATCCGGCGGTTACACGTTGGGGCTGGTTTCCAACCGCGACCACGAACTGGATACGACCGCTGAACGGTACGGTATTCGCCAGTATTTTCAATTCACACTGGCCGGCGGGCAGGCGCAGAGCTTCAAGCCGGACGCGGGCATCTTCAGGCATGCGTTGCAGTTGGCCGGTTCTCCGCCGGCACATAAAGTATTGTATGTCGGCGATAACTATTACGCCGACATTGTCGGGGCGCTGAACGTCGGCATGGCTGCCGTTCTGATCGATCCGCACGATATCTTCCGCAAGTATTACCCGCGCAGAATCAGATCTCTTGCAGAGCTGTTGGCGCTGCCGGAACTGATCTCACCGTCGCACCAGTGACGAGCAAACCCGGAATCCGTTGGTTGCTATACACCCGTGATGATGTATCGACAATGCTAGAGCCGCAACCAGACTTCCAACGCCGCCACAGGCTCCTACTGGTGTTGAACGTTGCCGCCGTCACAACATGTTTCATCGCGCTGTGCGGCTTGCTTGCTCTGCCGGGCAGCTCGCTGCTGACCGCTTCGCGCCACTATCCGGCGCTGGTGCAGATCCTCAGTTACTTCACCGGCGGCAAAGTCGGGACACTCACGGACCGTCGCGGTGCGATGACCAGTATGATCGTGCGGGCGGACGCGATTGCCAACTATGCTACGATGCCCATCATCGTCCTGATAGACCATCCCACGGCATCGTATGCGGAAGTGTTCGCCGGGATATTGCACAATAAAGGTCGAGCCAGACTGGTGGGACAGACCACCGCGGTTGCTCAGGCGTGGGACGACATCAACGGCGCACATGATCCGGTCATTCAGGCCGCCGTCGATGCGCTGTTGCAAGGGAAGTAGCACATGATTTGCGATTACGAAGGTTCTGACTACCGGTCGCGTTTCTGGCAGAACGCCGATCGCGCCTATGAGGATGCCGTGGAGCGCATCGCGCTGAAGCGATTACTGCCGCCGCGCGGCCGCCGTATCGTCGAGCTTGGCGCCGGCTTCGGGCGCCTGGCTGAACTGTATACCGGTTACGACGAAATCATCCTGCTGGATTACTCGCGCACCCTGCTGGAAGAGGCGATGCAGCGCTGGGGTAACGACCCGCGCTTCCGCTTCGTCGCAGCGGACATATACCGCCTGCCGTTTGTCGATGGCGTCATCAGCGCGGCATCGATGGTGCGCGTCATCCACCACATCGCCGATGTGCCGCAGGCCCTCAAGGAAATCCACCGCGCCGTCGCGCCCGGCGGGGTGTTCGTGCTTGAGTTTGCCAATAAGCGCAACCTGAAGTCGGTGGCGCGTTATGCGCTGCGCAGGCAGAACTGGAATCCCTTCGACCGCCAACCGGTTGAGTTTGTAAAACTCAACTTTGATTTCCACCCCCGCTGGATGCTGGGGCAGGTGCAGGCTGCAGGGTTCCACACCCGCCGCGCATTGGCGGTGTCGTACCTGCGC
>JAKALH010000020.1 GCA_021813225.1 Chloroflexota bacterium | reverse complement strand
AGGCTGCCGAAGATGGTTGCGACGATCAGGTAGCGTTTACGCCGCCCGGTGATATCGGCAAGCGTTCCGATGATGGGCGCGAGGAGTGCTGCAATCAGCAGCGCCAGTGACACCGTGAACGCATAGACGTTCGATGCGGTGTCGCGCGCCAGTGCCATCGCCGCCGGGTCGCCCGATGCTTTTCCCACCACGAGAAACGCCGGCGCCGCGATGGCAATGAAATAAGGCGGGAAGAACGTCGATGCCGTCGTCGTGATATAGGCATGATTAGCCCAATCATAGAAAGACCAGGCCGTTATGCGCTGGCGATATGACCGCTCAGGTCCGGTTGCTTCACTCATCGGGTTCTCCTGTTATCGAGATGTCAACGTTGCAGGGTTCTACCGCGCAGGTAGACGCTTGCGAGACCTGGTTTCGGGACTTCGCGCTAGTCTACCATCCTCACCCACAAGGTCAAATGCGTGGCGCCGATTACAATCGGATGGTGCACATATCTCAGCCAGCGAATCAGCGCCAGGAATTCATTCTCATCGGCATCGGGCTTGCGTTTGGCTGGACTAATGCCCTGTCGCTCTGGCTGCAATCGCATCGCCTTGATGCAGCCATAGCTGCGCTGCTGCTGTCGGCACTCGCCGTGGCGATGCACCTCTGGCTGAACCGGGTTGCTGCGAATCGTGACCCATACCTCTTGCCTGTGGCCGTGTTTCTTACCATCTGGGGCCTGCAAATCATCGCGCGCGTAGCGCCCAACTTCCTGCTCAGGCAGGTAGTCTGGATCGCCGTTGGCGCTGTCGCCTTGTCTGCCGTGGCGGCAAGCCGCGATCGCCTGCGCTGGCTGCGCCGGTATAAATACACCTGGTTGCTGGCAAGCCTGCTGCTGCTGGCTGCGACCTTGCTGCTGGGCGTGAACCCGACTGGCGTCGGCGCCCGGCGCTGGCTCAGTATCGCCGGCGTCTTCCTGCAGCCGTCTGAAGTGCTCCGGCTGTTGATGATTGCATTTCTGGCGGCGTTTTACAGCGAGCGGCTCGGGCTGGAACGCCTGCGCCAGAGTATCGGTTTACACCTTGACACAAACCGCTGGCAGCATGGCGGGCAGGCGTTGTTATCCGGCTTGAAATCCCTGGCGCCTCTCGCTCCGTCTTTTCTCATGTGGCTTATTGCACTAGCGTTGCAGGCTACTCAGCAGGATATTGGCGCTTCGGCATTGTTGCTGATTACCTACGCATTCATGCTGTACCTGGCTACCGGCAAAGCCGCGTTACCGGCCCTCGGCCTGGGCCTGCTTGGGCTGGCTATAGCAGTCGGTTACTTCTTCTCGTCCCTGATAGCACTTCGCATCAATATCTGGTTGAATCCCTGGATCGACCCGCAGGGGAGCGCATTCCAGATTGTGCAATCGTTGATCGCCGTCGCCAACGGCGGCATATTCGGGCAGGGCCCCGGACAGGGACGTCCGATCTATATTCCCGCAGTACACACCGATTTCCCATTTGCCGCTATCGGCGAGGAGTATGGATTCATTGGGGCGTTGGGGCTGATCCTGCTTTTCACGCTACTGTCCTATCGCGCCTGGCGAATTGCGCGCAATACGCACTCGGCCTATATCCTGCTCCTGGCAGGCGGACTGGCGGTACTCCTCACGACACAGGTATTTGTCATCGTTGCAGGCAATCTCGCCGTCATCCCATTGACCGGTGTGACAGTGCCGTTCGTGAGCTACGGTGGCAGCAGTCTGCTGGTCAGTTTCATCAGCATTGGCCTCCTGATAAGGCTTTCATGCGACGGCATGCCCGCCATCCCGGCAACTGGCGCATACACAATCACCCAGCCAGCCAGCAGCGATCGGGTGTTACAAGTAACGCCGAAACAACTGAAAGCTGCCGAATACGGTTTCCTGATATCTCTGGGTATGATGATGGTACTGGGTATCGCCTCGGCATATTGGGGAGTCGTCCAGAGCGCAACTCTTATCAGTCGGCCGGATAATCCGCGCAAGGTCGACGTTGAGCGTGCTATCGACCGCGGTCCGATTCTAGCCCGCGACGGCACAAAACTGGTTTATTCTCAGCTTGCTGAATCGGCCACGCCATATTCACCACCCGTATATACGCGAGTGTATCCGGTGCCTGCTGCGGCACCGGTCGTCGGATACTACAGTTTATGGCACGGCATCGGCGGTGTGGAAGCATACGCCGACCTCAAGCTTCGCGGCAGCGCCAATACGATTGACCGCCTGCTGCATCATCAGCAGATCGGTCAGCCGTTCACAACGACGATCAGTCTTCCTTTGCAGCAGAAGGTCGCTGCAGTAATGAGCGGTACAACAGGTTCTGCGGTCATCATGGACTGGCACAGCGGGCAGGTGCTGGCGCTGGTCAGCACCCCGATCTTCGACCCTTCAACCCTGGATGCCGACTGGGATCAACTGCGCTCGCGCGCCGATGCGCCGTTGCTGAATCGTGCCACACAGGGTCTTTATCAGCCCGGTTCGTTATTACAGTGGTTTTATGACGAAGACAGGTCGCAATCAGGCCCGCGAATGTCACTCACCAACACATGGGATTCCACCGACCGCTTCAGACTGGGCCATGTCGTCCCGTTCCAGCTTGACAATGCCGCAGTGCCTTATCCGGCGTCCGCGACTTACTCAGAAACAATCGGCCAGGGGACACTACGGATCACGCCACTGCGCGCTGCGGTAACGGTTGCGCGTCTCGCTTCCGGGCATACGGTTACTCCCACCATAGAATACGATGGTTCTACCAGCCAACCATCGCTGCAGCTCTCGTCGCAGCCCAGAATGGTGCATACCACGACGGCTGTGATTGGACCCGGCAAGTTTGTGGCGTGGTATGCGTCAGCCGACGACAACCTCGTCGTCGTCCTGGCAATTGAATCGACATCCGCCAGCACAACAAGCGTTACAGAGATGGCCCGGCGTATCCGCACACCGTAGGGCCAAGCCCTGTCATGCTGCGCTGCCAGCGGCTTCGGCGAATGCACTGTGCAGCGCAGGGTACAGTTTATAGAAAATCCCGAACATGCGCTCATATATCTCAACGTTGCGGACATTTGGGGTACAGGTTGACGCCGGCCTGGTGAAGCTGGATGGCGGCGCGTCCATCCTGTGCCAACCCAGACTTCTGCCGGCCAGAAATGCCGCGCCGCGCGCCGCCACATCATCGGCCGGCGAAAGCAACTCGACTCTGCAATCGAAGACGTCTGCGAAAATCTGCGCCCACAGCGGCGTGCAGTAATCGTTGCCAATCAGTTTCAGTTCGACCTCGCCCTCATCGGAAGGCTCAGGAAGCAGTAACTGGATCGCCCGCAGCGAATAGGCAACGCCTTCCAGCACGGCGCGGTACAGCTCGGAACGCCAGGTTCGGCGGCTGACGAATAGCCAGCCGCTGCGCGCATTTGGATCGTGAAAGGGTGCCTGTTCGCCCGACAGGTAAGGGAGGTAGATGACGCCTCCGCTGCCTACGGGCGCTTCAGCCGCCAACGTCATCAGAAGATCGGTTGTCGAGAGCTTATCTTCTTCGAACAGCTTATCTTCAGCCGGACCAAACCGGTCTTTCAGCCACTCAAAGTTGCCGCCGGCGGTGACCATAGGGCCGATAGTCATGTTGCGCTCGCCTGTCGCATCGCGCATGTTGACCAGGCCGGTTATCGCATCTCCGGGCTCCGGCAGGCCGGCCGCGCCCAGCCAGCCGCTATCGCCCAGATAGCATACATACTGACTGGGCAACGCCGCGCCAGACCCGATATAGCTGGACATCAGGTCAGCCGTCCCGTGTATCACCGGCAGGCTCTTCGGAATGTCCAGAATCTCAGCCATGGACGCAAAGAGTACGCCCGCCTGCGTGCCGGCTTTGACGATCTGCGGGAACCAGTCCGTGCGGAGTTCGAACCGATTCAGCAATTCGAAGGCCCATCCATTGGCAGGTATGGAAAATAAGTCCGTCAACGACGCGGACGTATAGTCCGTTACACGAGCGCCGCACAATCGCCAGGTCAGATACTCATGCGCAGCCAGAAATATGACCTTCGCTTTGCCGTAATTGGTCGGCTGGTGTTTCTTGAGCCAAAGCAGGCGCGCAATGTGACTCGTCGTATCGTGCAGGTTGCTGGCGCTGGTCAACAGCGAGTCAATACCTACGCCATCAACCATCTCCTGCCACTCGCGGCTGGAGCGACGGTCAGCCGGCATGAGCGCCGCGTCGAGCCGGTCGTTATCATCAGCCAGTATAAGGAGACGCGGTTGTCCCGTGAGTGTGATGGCAGCGGGTTTCACGTCAGGAGCTTTCTTACGCAACTCGGCAATGGCAAAGACCATCTGGAACCACCAGTCGCGCGGTTCCTGTTCGACCCAGTCGCCGATGACACCCGTCAGATAAGCCCCCTCGGCCGCAGCAAGCACGGTACCCTCACGATCGACGTAACTCGCGCGGCATCGTGCCGGACCAACATCAATGGTTAGGATGGTGTTCAATTCTGACTCCTTTGCATGGCTGATACAGGGCACTAAGTGTAGCGTAAATGCTGGCGCTGGTTTGACGGCATATTGGACAAGCACCCGACAGGGACAACAACACCTCGACCTGTTGCATCGAGGTGTCTCTATGTTGAAGCCTGCACAGCGATCCCGCTAAATAAACATATAGCCTGCCCCGCGCATATTCAGAATGCGGTTTGAGAGAACAGGATATCGTTCCAGCTTGCGACGCAGGCGAACGATATGAGGGCGCAGTTGTTTGACTCCGGATTCAGCGTCGACATTCGGATTCGTCAGCACATGATGAACCAACTCGTCCATAGCGACGGTATGGTTGTGATTAGTCAGCAGCAGATCGAAGATGCGTCCCTCTATCGGGCTGAGGCGGATGTAGTTCTCACCCAGATGCAGCACATGCCCTATGGGATCCCACTGAAACTGCGCATCGTGACTGCCGGGGTTTGTACTGGTCTCTTCGCTGACGAGATCTGATTCTTCTTTAGCGACGCCGGTTGTGTTATCTGACGCTGCAATATCTTCCGCACTGGCTCGCTCGGCCAGCAGGCGAGCACCTAACTCACGATTGATTTCAGGGTCTGACATCAGGAGGTAGTCGCGCACGCCCAACTGCAGCGCTTTGACAACAGCGTGAATATCGTCGCCGCGGCGATCAAATATCAATGTGGGAGGCAATGCCGGTAATATGTCGCGCAATAAGATCAGGAGCGGTATGGCACCTGCCTGCACCTCGGCGACCAGAATGACGATTGGTTCCGGTTCCAGGGATTCCAGTGCGCGGATCTTATCGAGGGCCTCACTGACGGAACGGACTTCGCTGACATCGCATGCTGCCTGTTGCAGTCCTCTGACAACAGCCGAATCCGGACCATTGTCCGCGGCCAGATATATACTGACTCTGGTTTTCATATAGCCCCCAAACTGCTTTCTCTATAAGTTTGACAACATATGGTCAAACCATACTGTATTGCACAGCGCATCAGTAGCGCCTTTATTCTAGCACACGCAATATCCAGTTCATAACACAATTCAGTTGTCACTTAACACAGCTAAACAGTGGCTATACAGCAGTCTACGATTTCCATTCCAGTGGATATAGAGTGCGGGCCGCACTAAACCTGTCGCGCGTATGCTGTTATCGCGATATCGGCACAACAGATGTGAATAAAATGTTGGTCAGGCGCTGCTTCTGTCATATATATCGCAACATTATCCGGGGCTATGCTGTATAAGAGTTGTGCCAATGGCGAAAGCGTCAGCATGGCATGAGTCCGGGAAGCATATATCGACGCGGACATGACAATGTCATCTTGGCCTGTAGATGTAATATCGCAAGCGCGATTTACAATCGACCAAATGATATTACTTGAGGTCATCCTTTAGCGTGTCAATCGAGTTACCGACCACCGAATCGCGTAAAGCGCGCTGCCAGACATTTCCATCATCGGGTGAGCATGCCGCGTTAATATATTTCGGGAGTGTTACGGGTGGAGTCTGGCGAGTATTGTGGAATGCACTGTGTATCTATGCCGCTCGATTTGCTCCGACATTCGCAATCAAGACGCGCCTGTATCATGCTGCGGGCGCACATGTTCATCGCGCTGCTGCCGTCGGGCTTGCCGTCACCCTTGATATCTTCTTTCCGCAGGACATTACCATCGAAGAAGATGCCACGGTGGGCTACAATACGACCATCCTGGCGCATGAGTTCATGCGGCATGAGTGGCGGCGCGGTCCTGTCGTGATTTGTAAAGATGCAACGATCGGCGCAAACTGTACGATATTGCCCGGTGTCGTGATCGGAGCCGGCGCCACCGTCTCTGCAATGAGCCTGGTGAACCGCGACATCCCTGCCGGTGCATTTGTCGGCGGCGTGCCGGTCAGACTGCTCAACAGCGAATAAGCTGCAATCTGCTGCCGGGTGGCGTGTGTAGATAAGGTGCTGGAATGAAGTGGATACGCAGTCTTTCCGATTGGGTTGTTCGTGAACCGTTACTCGCATACGGTCTGGCTTTCGCCAACTTCGCCGGTTTCGTCATCGGCACGGTGTTCTGGTACGGGGACTTCTTCATCACTTATAAACCCCCGCTGTGGTCGTATCCGTTTATCCCGGACTGTCCGTTAGCCGCCGGCGTTTTTGGTGTTGCATTGATCATGCTGCATCGTCAACGCTCGAATAACCTGATGAACCAGTTGGCGGCAGTGTTCAACATCAAATATGGCTCGTGGACGATGAGCTTCTGGCTGCTTTACTGGGCACGCACGGCCGATTACAATCCCGTCTCGATTCTGATGTTTGTAACCCACCTGGGATTGACGATTCAAGGGCTGTTGATTCTGCAATACCTGCACAAACCAAGTCTGCGCGATTCCCTGCTCGTGTTGATGTGGTTTGCAGCGAGCGATATCGTGGATTACGCGCCTATTGCACCGGGCCGCGACGGTTACGGCTGGTATCCGCCGCTGCCGCTGGGCGATCAACTGGTTCCGGCCATGATGGCACACGCGATCGGCATGACCTGGCTGCTGAACGCTATCCTTGTCGTCAGGGCGCTAATTGCACGAAGCCGCGCGCACCTTGCACCGCAGAGGATACGGCAGACGCAATAAGTCACAGCCATCAACCGGAGTGGATGCCCCTACGCAGACTCGAACTGCGACCTACGGCTTCGGAGGCCGGCACTCTATCCATTGAGCTATAGGGGCTTAACTCATGCATTCTAACATGGCACACACATGATGTGAGAGTTGGCGGCTCTGATTCAGCCGATACGCGGTTCAAAAAACAGGCCACGAGTATAATCGCGGACGATAATTGCGACCATGCCGTCGGTACCGGCTCGGCCTGTACCTCGAATCTGCGGCGGATTCATAACACCATACTATGTCATTAGTTGTACTCAAATTCGGTGGCACATCGGTTGGCGACGCCCCCTCCATCAGGCAGGTTGCCCGCATTACTCAAGAAGCCACCTCGCAATGGAATCAGGTTGTCGTCGTGACGTCGGCGATGGGGAAGTCCATCGCCGCACGCGATAATGCGAAGGTAACCGACGCCCTGCTCATTGCCGCGCGCACAGCCGCCAACGGCGACAGCGACACCTTTCACCGGATCCGCCGCGAACTATCGGACAAGCATCAGGCCGCCATTGACGGCGCCATCGCCAATGCCGACGAACGCACACGCATACAGGAAGAGATTGAGCAACTGCTGAGCGGTTTCGAGATATTATGCGCCAGCGTGCGCGTGCTGGGCGAAGTGACGCCGCGTGCGCTCGACGCCATCAGCGGGTTGGGCGAGCGTATGGCTGTACGGATACTGGCAGGTGCATTGCGCTCGCAGGGCGTGCCCGCAGAACCGGTCGATGCCACCGAGCTGATCATTACCAATGACCACTATCAGTCGGCAAATCCGTTGATGGAGGCGACACGCGAGAAAACGCGCGCGCGACTGCTGCCATTGCTCGAAGGCGGCGTCGTGCCTGTCATCACCGGCTTCATCGCTGCCACGGCAGCGGGAGTCCCGACAACACTGGGCCGCGGCGGAAGTGATTACAGCGCCAGCATCATAGGCGCCGCGCTCGATGCGGACGAGGTTCACAACTACACCGATGTCGACGGCGTATTGACAGCCGATCCGCGTATCGTGCCGGAAGCGCGCACGATTCACACGTTGACCGGGCAGGAAATGTCGGAACTCGCTTTCTTCGGTGCGCAGGTGCTGCATCCGATGACGATCGCGCCGTTGCTGGAACACAAGATTCCGTTACGGGTCAAGAATACGTTCAACCCGTCGCACCCCGGCACGTTGATCGTTCATGAGACCCCCGGATGCGAGCGCGGGATCCAGAACGGCGTGACGATCAAGGCGGTGACGGTGATTGACCGCGTCAGCATGGTGACGCTCTCGGGACGCGGTATGAAGGGTGTGCCCGGTATCGCTGGCCGGCTATTTACTGCTGTGGCGCGTACCAACACCAGCGTCCTGATGATTTCACAGGCCTCCGCCGAACAGAGTATCTGTTTCATCATCCCGCAGTCGGCTTCGGCAAAGGTTGCGCTGGAACTGAAACGCGAGTTTGCCCCGGAACTGTCCACGAGCGAGATCGACCACATTAACACCGTCGACGATGCCGCGATCGTCACCGCAGTCGGGATGGGCATTGCCGACACCCCTGGTGTCAGCGGCAAGGTCTGCAGCGCTATTGGTATACTCGGAATCAACATTAATGCAATCGCACAGGGATCATCTGAATGCGGGATCAGCCTGGTAGTGAACGGCTCTGACAGCAAGGAAGCAGTGCGCGCCGTGCACGGCCTCGCAGCGTCGTAAAGATACCCACGCATGTTGAACGCCAATGGGGGACAGGAAAGTCGCGCCCCGGCAGAATCCATATTGCGTGTTGTAAAGGAATTTGATACATGGTGTGCCCTGCAAGCGGGGAACCCGGACGAGCACACTGCAGCCCGGACTGGCTCTCGCAGGTAAGATATAGTAGTTGTCAATAAGGAGCCAAAGATAAGAATTTCAGGCGAACCGTGCCGGAATTCAAAACTTGGATCGCATGAGCCGATCTTTTGTTGTACTCGTCGGCAGGCCGAACGTCGGCAAGAGCACGCTGTTCAACCGCCTGGTCGGAGAACACCTCTCGGTCGTCGACGACGTACCCGGCACGACCCGCGACCGGGTGCAGGCGATCGCCGAGTGGCGCGGTGTCGAGTTCACACTGGTCGATACGGGCGGACTGGAGCCTATTGAGTTACTGCGAGAAGGTGGAAAGCAGGCGCTGGCAGAAGGATCGACCGATTTTATTCACGAAATCCGCGAGCAGGTTGAGATCGCGTTGGCCGATGCCGACGTCATTGTATTTTCAGTCGATGCTCAGACCGGCCTGACCGGTGCAGACCAGTCCGTCGCTGATATTCTTCGAAAACAGGTCGGATTGCGCCAGCGCGCCGGTAGAACCATTCCGCCGATCATTGTCGCCGCCAATAAGACTGAAACCGCAGCCGGGCGCGAAGGCAGTCTGGAGTTTTACCAACTTGGTTTTGGCGATGTTTACCCGGTCAGTGCGATGCAGGGTGTCGGTACAGGCGATCTGCTGGATGCTGTCGTCAAAGCTCTGCCTCAGGAACCGCCCGCCCCGCCTGACGACTCGATCAAGATTGCACTGGTGGGTCGTCCTAACGTCGGGAAGTCATCGTTATATAACCAGCTGATCGGCGCAGACCGGGTTATTGTGAGCGTTGTTCCCGGAACCACCCGCGATGCCATCGACACGCGTATCGATTATTATGAGCCGGACGAGATCAACCCTACGTCAGGCGATTCGAGCGGAGCGCTTGCTTCAAACGGACGCACTCCAATCCCCATCACACTCATCGATACAGCCGGCATCCGGAAACGCGGCACGATTGAGGTGGGCGTCGAGAAATACAGCGTGCTGCGTGCGCTTAAGGCCATCGAACGTGCAGACGTCGCTCTGTTGCTGATCGACGCGATAGATGGCATCACCGCGCAGGACGAACATATCGCCGGCTACATTCTGGAGTCGCGCAAGAGTGCGGTGCTGGTTATCAACAAGTGGGACACGGTTGAGAGCGCGGAGAAGGCCGAACGAATTGCGAAGCCTGTGAAAGGGCTGGGGCTGTTAACCGCTAAAATGCAGACCTTCATGGAAGCGGCACAACGCCGGTTCAACTTCATGGCGTATGCCCCGGTGCTCTTCATCTCGGCAAAGACAGGCTTCCGCTGCGATCAAATCCTTCCCACGGCAATACGAGTGCAGGAAGCGCGCAACATGCGTATCTCGACATCCGATGTGAATCGTATACTGCGCAGCGCCATCGAGAAACATGCGCCGCCTACCAAAGGCAGCAGACGGCTGAAGATTTATTACGGCTCGCAGGTCGACACTAACCCACCTTCATTTGTGTTTCATGTCAATGACCTGGAGCTGGTGCATTTTACCTACCGGCGCTATCTGGAAAATGCGCTGCGCGACGAGTTCAACTTCCTGGGCACCCCGATTCGACTGTCGTTCCGCAGCCACCGCGAGAAGTAGCTCTCACCGGCGTGTCCGCCGCAGGCTGGCACGACCAATAATATTGTCCCCGTACTTCGCCTTCAATTCATCTGTGACTTGCGCGAGCTTTGCGCGTTCTTCGCTCCGGTCGGCATCAAACAGCGGGAGTTGCCCTGAGGCCGTACCGAGTTCGCTGACACCTACGCCGATCAAGCGCACGTCGCTCCCCGGACGCCAGACACTGCGCCACAGTTGCTCGATAACGGCAAAGATATCGTCACTCAACTGCGAAGCGACTGGCAGTGTAGCCTGGCGGGTGATGGTCGTAAAGTCCGGCCAGCGCAGCTTCAACTGCACAGTGCGCGCGTAGAGACCATCTTCGCGAAGTCGTGCCGCAACTTCGTCGCTCATCGCCAGCAACGCAGCGCGCAGTGCATCGGCATCATGGACATCGCGTGCAAAGGTGCGCTCACTGCTGATCGACCTGGCGGTATGTTCTTCCTCCACCGGCGACAGGTCGATCCCCCGTGCACGCTGCATTGCAGCCTCGGCCTGCTTCCCCAGTACAGCGCGAACGCTCTGCGGGTTTGCATTTGCAAGGTCGCCAATGGTCTGAATGCCGGCATGATTCAGACGCGCGGCAGTTGCTGACCCGATGCCCCAAAGTTCATCCACCTTCATGGGTTTCAGGAAATCAGCTTCCTGGCCAGGCTCGATCACCAGGATACCATTCGGTTTGGCCCGCCCGCTGGCTATTTTCGCGACCAGCTTGTTACTGGCAACCCCGACAGACGCCGGTAAGCCGACTTCGGCCAGTATGCGTTTCTGAATCTCAACCGCGATGACCCGGGCTGCCTCGTTCAACCCGCTGATATCCAGAAAGGCTTCGTCGATGGAGATCTGTTCAAATGCGCGGCCATAGTCGCGCAGCAACCGCATGACGCGATGGGAATACTCAGAGTACACACCGTGCCGCACCGGTACAACTGTCAGGCCGGGACATAGCCGCAACGCCTGTGAAGTGGGCATGGCATTGCGCACACCGTAAGCGCGCGCCGGGTAGGATGCCGAACTCACCACACCGCGGCCCTGCGGCGAACCGCCTACAACAAATGCCTTTCCGCACAGTTCCGGATTGAGAATCTGCTCCACCGCGCAGAAGAAAGCATCAAGGTCAACATGCAGAACGGTGCGTGACATGGCGGCTAAACGAGGTTTCCTGATGTGTCATGATACATGCGCACGCAGTCGCGCCTTCCCATCGAGCCAGATGTCAGTGCTCATCGGACATCCCAGGCTCGATCAATGGCTTCCCGATATGACTTTATCGATACGCCAGGAGCCTTTTTCCCTGATCAGTGTCAGATTGCGGATACTCGCGCCGGATTCATAGGTCATGGTTGCCTTGATAACAACGCCGTCATTGCTCCGCGATATGAAGACGACTTCGAATGAACTGTAGCCGGGTTGGATCCCAAGTCCCGTTGGCAACGCCCAGTTATTGGCGATCTCGTCACGCAAACGGTTGCTCAGGTACACGACGCTGCTGTTTCCTGTGGGATCTCTTAACAGCGAGTTCAGGAAATCGATGGAAACATTGATCGGCTCCTGGTAGAGTTGTGTGCCGCTGCCTGGTGTCGCTGTAAGCGCCTGCGTATCAGTTAAAACCGTACTACCGGCAGTGCCGGTAATAGCGCCGCCCGGAGTGTTTGCGACTGGTACCGGCGTCGGTGATGGCGGGTAATATTCGAATCCAGCTGCAGCTTTGGCGGAGCCATCCGAAGTACTTACTTCTATGACTAAACGCCCACGTCTCAACACCAGTCCACTGGAGAGCGAGTCCGGTATTGTGAAATGCAGAGAAACATTCCCGTAGCCGTCACTCACGCCGCTTGCATAAGGCTGCGAGCTTGCGGCGCCCGACGTAATTCCGAGATGCACCCTCAGCATGCTGTCGACCGGAAAGTTGGCACCGGTTACCGAGACGAGCGTTCCCGGCCCGCCGCTGGAAGGATCGACTGTTATTTTCGGCGGCGCAACGGCCACAGCGGTGCCGGTATCCCCGCCGGGCGATGCATTCCGCGCCAAAGGCGCAGGATCGATGACTTGAAATGGCGCCGAAACCGCAATACTGCCATCGGCGGTCCTGCCGGTAATCAACAACTGATTTTCGGCCAATGCCTTGCCATTGGCGAGCGTGCGGGGAATCATAAATATGAGCGTGAACTGGCCCGTCTCGCCGGCGACAATCTCTCCGATTGATTGTGTCATCGTTGGCTGTGACGACGACGCTACTCCGAGCAACACATGTGCATTGGCGGGGAATCCCGATCCGTTTATGGTGACTGCGCTGTTGGTCGTGCCTGAACCCGGTGTAAGTGTGATCTGCGGCGAGGGAGTTGCTGATGACCCTGTGCCATTCGCCGCGGGTGTATTAGTGCCACAGGCCGACAGCAGCAATAGCGCTGCCATCATGACTCCGGTAAGCGGCGTCGAGCCGTGCCTGGACTGGATCATATACGGTTCCTCAGACGCCTATTGTAGACTCCTTCGGCAGCGCCATTGAAATTCGTAGTGGCACAACGTGGTTTTATCGCAGTTATTGACCTACTGGGACATCTGGTCAGCAATTTCGTTGCGAAAGTAGAATACAGGAACGTTCACATGCTTTCAACGACCTCTATCCTGCGCCTGACACGACATCGCGTAATACGTGCTGCCGCACCTATCTTCATTCTATTCGTAGCCTGGCTGCTGTTTTTCTGGCGCATCTTGACACCGGTGCAGGCCGACCGCCTGACATTCCAGCAGGGTGATTTCACGCTGCAGTTCCTTGCGTATCGTGAAATTGCCTATCGCCAGGTTGCATCCGGCCATTTTCCCGTTTTCGAGGAATGTCTGTATAGCGGATATCCGTTCCAGGCCGATCCACAGTCTCAGGTGCTGTATCCGCCTGTAATCGGTGCGATGCTGGCGGGACGCATCCTGGGATGGAGCGCCTACCCATTGCGCGCTCTGGAGTGGGAAGTGATGCTGCATGTGCTCATCGCTGCCACAGGCATGTATGTCTTTCTTCGCTCCCTGCGGCTCAGGCGGACGGCCTGTCTGGCTGGCTCGATGGCATTTGCTTTCGGCGGGTTCATGACCGGATATGCCATGCTGCAGACGGCGATTCTGGAAACCGCTGCCTGGTTGCCATGGATCTTCTTTGCGTTGCGTCATCTGGCCACGGCACCGGCATCAGCGGGGCGCCTTCTATGGGTGCGCGACGCATTACTACTTGCAGCCTTCGTGGCGCTGGCCTACACCGCCGGTCACCCCCAGACACTGCTGTTTATCGTCTATAGCGGCGCCTTCGCCTATATGGTCTGGTCCTGGCAGGCTCATCGGTCCCTGCCACGCATCATGGTGCGCGGAATTGTTGCCGCAGTACTCACCCTTGGCCTGTCCGCTGCACAGCTCCTGCCGTCGCTGTCTTTCATGCTGGCATCAACGCGCGCGCAGTTGCCTTTCACGCAGGCCGGCACCGGCTTTGCGTTGCATGACATCAGTTTATTCGCGCTCACGGGGGTGACGAACGTCTGGCAACCCCTCTATGTCGGTATCGCCACACTCGTCGCTGCGGTGATCGGTATGCGCTCGCGCCGTCCGGATATCTGGATGTGGCTGGCAATCGGCGCAGGCGCACTGATCCTCAGCTTCGGCATCAACGCATTCGGCTTCGACCTAGCTTACCTGGCCGGACCGGGGTATCAGCAGTTTCACAGCCAGGAACGCCACGCGGTCATCATCAGTTTTGCAGTGTGTGTCCTGGCTGCATATGGCGCTAACACACTTTTCGGACCGCTGCGCAGGCGCTTACGCAACACGATACGAAGGTATGGCGTGTACACGGCCGCCATCGCGGCATTGTTGCTGGCTGCACTGCTCGTGTTACTCGTATACGCCAGAACGGTCGATCCAAACCGGGCCGAGCTGGGCCTGATCAGCGATCACATCGCTTTATTTGGAATCGCGCTTCTCGGCAGCGCGGGATTGCTGTTATGGCGCTCGCGCCTGGGACATACGCCGCGCTGGCTCTGGGCAGGGGTCTTCCTGAGCCTGGTGGTGTTCGACCTGTTCACTGCCAACCGCTACACAGCCACGCAGGCGCCGGCTGAACCTTTCCAGCCATTGCCTTTAGCTGAACCTGTCATCAAAGCCGAGGGTCTGCCTGAATCGTTGCAGAAATCCGGCGCATACCGTTTGTATAACCATTACGGATTGCCGCTGAATGGCGCCTGCGTGAATCATCTGAGCGAGATCAGCGGCGGGTCGCCTATTGTGTTGAAAACCTATCAGACTTTTCTGTCACGCACACCGGAAGACGTGTATTCGCGCTTGTTGAATGTCTGGTATACCGTCACATGGCGCGGCGGTATGGGCACCGATAACGGAAAACGCATCCCCGACCGCAAACTCGCCACTGGCAAATATCAAAATATCGATGCCAACACGTTCCTGCTGGACTGGCCGGCGCCACAACCGCAGCCGGCCTGGGTCGTGACGAAGACGACCATTGTTCGAGACGAATCCGCTGTTTATCGGCGGTTGAATGCCGCCGATTTCGACCCTCTGGCCGAGGCGGTGATCTACCAGCGCGATCAGAATGCGCTCGCAGGCTCTGGCAGCGGAACGGCGGGGCTGGAAGGGAAGTCGACCGGCTATATGAAGATTGCCGCCCACGCCAATGCCCCTGCCCTGCTGATGGTCAGCGAAGCCTATCACTGGAACTGGATTGCGCTCGTCAACGGCAAAGAGGTCAAGCCGGTCATCGCTGACGGCGCGCTGCTGAGCATCCCAATCCCGGCGGGAAACAGCGTCATTGAGCTGAGTTACCGCCCACTGGACCTGTACGCCGGTGTGGCGATCAGCGTATTCACGCTCATGTCGTCACTTATCGTAGCCCTGGTATCTCGCAGGCACAAGACAGAGTGAGGCTCAGCGCTAGATTGTAAAGTCCTCACCGTGCCAGATTCCGCGTTCAGGGATATGCAAGTGATCTTCCTTGCGAAGGTCGACCGAATGATGCTCCAGCGCATCCACCCGCGCCATCAAT
>JAKALH010000422.1 GCA_021813225.1 Chloroflexota bacterium | reverse complement strand
CGCCTGCCAGTCCCATGCATCCGTACGCCAAAGCGCTGATTGCCAGCCTGCCCAACCTGGAGAACAAGGGCGTGTTCAAGGGCATCCCTGGCCTGGCGCCGTCGCTGCTGCGTCTGCCCAGCGGCTGTGTGTTCCATCCGCGTTGCGAGTATGCAATGGATGTCTGCAAAACGACAGTCCCGCAGCAGGCGATAACGTCATCCGGGCGCTACGTCTTCTGCCACCTGTACGACGAGCGCGGCAATCAAGTTCAAGGCACTCCCTTGACGAAACCTCAACCGGTGACCAACTGAGCCAAGCCTACGGGAAAGACAAAACGAAATGGCCCCACTCCTTGAACTCAAAAACGTATCTAAAATCTACAGCCAGGGACTGCTCTCCCGCGGGCAGACGACCGCGCTGGATAATCTGTCTGTTGTGCTGGACGACGCCAAGCCGTCCATTGTGACTGTCGCCGGCGAGAGCGGCAGCGGCAAGACTACGCTGAGCATGCTGGCGCTCGGGTTTATCGAGCCTTCCAAAGGCGAGATTTACTATAAAGGCAAGAACCTGGCGAAGCTGTCTGGCGACGACCACATGCACTACCGGCGTGAGGTGCAGGCCGTATTCCAGGACCCCTTCGCCGTGTTCAATCCGTTCTACACCATCGATCACCTGCTCACGGTCCCCATCGAAAAATTCAAGCTGACCCGGGACAAGAAGCAGGCCCGCCAGATGATGGAGACGGCCCTGAGCGCGGTCGGGTTGCGACCCGACGAGATTCTGGGCCGCTTCCCGCACCAGCTTTCCGGCGGTCAGCGCCAGCGCATATCGGTCGCACGCGCCCTGCTGTTGCGCCCTACGTTGCTCGTGGCCGACGAACCGGTATCGATGGTGGACGCCTCGTTGCGCGCCACCATTCTGGAGAGCCTGAAGAAGCTCAAGAAGGACTACGGCATCTCGATCCTGTACATCACGCACGACCTCACGACGGCGTATCACATCAGCGACAGCATCATCGTGCTGTATCGCGGCGGCGTGATGGAAGCCGGCGACATCGACACCGTCATCAAGAATCCCAAGCACCCATACACCAAACTGCTGATCGACTCCATCCCGTGGCCGGATCTGAACCTGCGCTGGGGCTCGTCGGAACTGCAGGCGAAGGAAGGCGATTACAAGTACAGCGCCGGATGCCGCTTTGCCGGCCGGTGTCCGTTTGTGATGCCGAAATGCAAGGAAAGCATTCCGCCTCTCTTCAAGACGGATCCGCAGCGCGCAGCCGCCTGCTATCTGTACGAGGAAAGCCCCACATTGGTGAATCAGAATATCACGCCGCTGATTTCCGTGTGACGGCCGTGCCGTACAAAATAAAAACCCCGCTCAGTACCGAGCGGGGGGGGTTGTCTATATTGCCCGTCTTCTATATCTTGCGCAGCTTTTTGGCGCGGCCTTCCGGCGTCGAAAGGTCGAGGACATCGCCGGTAATCTTGTAATCCCAGGTGACCTTTCCGCCGGTCTCGTCAATCTCGATCTTGCCTGAGCCGTTGCCGCCGGATACGATATTGTAGTGAGAAGGTGTACTCGACCCGATGACCGTCAGAGTGACACTGAAGTCGGGTTTGAAGTCGTAGGCGGTTCCGCCGTCTGCCGTGCTCCACTTGCCTATCAGTGCCGCATCTTTGATGCCGCTGGCTCCCGGTGTCACACTCGGCCCGCCGCCCGACGCATTCGCGCCAGTGCCGGCGTTCTTTGGGGTGCTGCCGCCGCCGCAGGCTGCCAGCAGGAGAGCCGCAGTGACCACGAAAGTGAGAAAAGCAAATAGACGTTTCATGGGTGAATACCTACCTCTTCCTTGTATAAATGTAGACAGATTGGTTTGCGTTAACCGCATACCGGTGACCTGTGTGAGTTCATTATAAACTGGCTTCGCATACCTGAAAACCCGGTTTTCCAGCACATTCAGCCAAGATATTGAGACTCTCTTGCCCGCCGCTAGACCGGCGGATGCCCCGCGCTCGCAACGGCTTTGACCGCCTCGGTCACGAAATTGAGCAGTGTCGACGGCAGAATACCGATAACGAGCGTCGCGATCGCCGTGATGGCGATGGCGGCGCTGCGCCCGAAGCCGGCGACGCTGAGCGGTTGCGGTTTTTCAGCCGGCTCCTGCATGAACATCACGACGACGACGCGCAGATAGAAGTACGCCGAGATGGCGCTGGTCAGCACCGCGATGATAGCCAGCCACACCAGGTTGGTGCCGACAGCGGCCTGGAAGAGGAAATACTTGCCGGCAAATCCGGCGGTAGGCGGCACGCCGGTCAACGAGAACATGGCGAGCGCCATGACGGCAGCCAGCAGCGGCTTGCGCCGGAATAGTCCCGCGTAGCCGTCAAGTGACTGGTCTTCGCCTGCCACAGTTCCCAGGCTGGTCATGACGGCGAAGGCGGCCAGTGTCGTAGCGGCGTAACTTGCCAGGTAGAAAAGAACGGCTGTGGTGCCCATCGGGGTGCCGGCAGCGATGCCGATCAGAATGTATCCGGCATGGGCGATTGAGGAATAGGCCAGCATGCGCTTCAGGTTGGTCTGCGAAAGCGCGATCACGTTGCCTGCAATCATCGTCACGGCGGAGATGACGGCGACAATGGGCTGCCAGGTGCTCAATAACGGCGCGAATCCGACCACAAACACCCGCAGCAGGGCGGCAAATCCGGCGGCTTTGGTCGCCGTCGCCATGAATGCAGTGACGGTAGTCGGCGCGCCTTCGTACACATCAGGCGTCCACATGTGGAAGGGAGCCGCGGCGACTTTGAATCCCAGGCCTACCAGGATCAGGGCGGCCCCGGCGAAGAGCAACAGGGTATCGCCCACTGCCTTCGCGCCGATTTTACGGGCGATTTCAGCGATTTGTGTCGTGCCGGTCGCACCGTAGGTCAGAGCGATCCCGTATACCAGAAAACCAGATGCAAATGCGCCCAGCAGAAAGTATTTCATCGCCGATTCTTCGCTGTCCACGCGCGGGCGGGCGATACCGCACAGGATATACAGCGGAATCGAAAGCAATTCGACGCCGACGAAGATGGTCAGCAGGTTAGCCGCGTGTGCCATCAGCATCATGCCTGTGGCAGAGAAGAGCAGGAGCGGGTAGAACTCGCCGCGCATAATGCCGCGATCCTGGTTGTAGCGCAGCGTCAGAAGCACCGTGACCACGCCGATGCAGGCGAATAGCGCATCGAAGAACAATGCGACATCGTCAACAGCGGTCATCTGGCTGAAGCCGGTCTGATGTCGCCCGACCAGCATGGGAACAGGCACCAGCGTGGCGATGAGAACCACGATGGCCAGCCATGCGGTGATGGACTTGCTCTCGCGCGGTATCAGCAGGTCGATCAACAATAGAATAACTGCGCCTGCTGCGAGTATCAGGGGAGGGAGGACCGTGTAGATATCGTTCACATTCATAGTGTTGTCTCAAGCCGGGAAATTCACCAGATCG
>JAKALH010000421.1 GCA_021813225.1 Chloroflexota bacterium | reverse complement strand
ACATGCTGGAAATCGGCATCCAGCGCGCCGAGGGCAACCGCCTGCGCAAGGAAATCCGCATCGACCACGCCGCCCGGCGCGGCATCGACCTGGTCGGCCAGTTGGCCGTGGTGCTGTTCCTGCCGGGCGATGTCGACCTGGTGTCCGGCGCGCCGGCGCTGCGGCGCGACTATCTCGACGATGCGCTGTCGCAGGTGGACGCCGACTATGTGCGCGCGCTCGATACGTTCACGCGCGCGCTGGCGCAACGCAACGCTCTGCTGCGCCGGGCGCAGACCAACGGCAGGCGTCCCGACCCGGATGAACTGGGCGTGTGGGATGACCAGATGGTGCCGGCCGGCGTCGAAGTGGCGCTGCGCCGGCGCGAGGCCGTCGGCCAGCTTACCCGCCAGGCCATGCCCGTGCACCGCGAACTGAGCAACGGCAACGAATACCTGCAGATGGTGTATCAGCCCAACTTCGACCCGGCCACGCCGCCCGCCATGACCTATCAACTGGAACTGGATAACACGCGCCCGCCCGGCGGCATGGACAGCGCCGACCTGCAGGCCGCCTATCGCAGCGCGCTGGAGAGCCGCCGCGCCGAGGAGCTGGCGCGCGGCATGACGCTGGTGGGGCCGCACCGCGACGATCTGCGCTTCATCGCCAACGGCATCGACCTGGGCGAGTTCGGCTCGCGCGGGCAGCAGCGCACGGCGGTGCTGGCGCTCAAACTCGCCGAGTTGGGCTGGATGCGCGAGCGCATCGGCGATGAACCCGTGCTGCTGCTGGACGAAGTGCTGGCGGAACTCGACCCGCATCGCCGCCAGTCGCTGCTGTCGCGCATCAGCCGCTCGCACCAGACCCTGGTGACGACGACCGACATCAACCGCTTCGACCAGGACTTCGTGCGCCAGGCCGCCATCTTCAACGTGCGCGGCGGTGTGCTGACGAAACAGCAGGGCTGATCGCTCTATCCGCGTACAGGTCAATGTTCCGATTCGTGTCGTGTTGACTCTCAGATCGTCTTTGTTTCCGCGCATGTGCGTATTGACACCCCGCGACGCAATCCCTCAGAATGAGCCAACTCTGAAAGCTCAGGTGACTGCATGATGGATCGACGCAAATCCGGCGCCCGCAGGCGCTTCAGGCACATTTCTCATTCCCCGGCAAAGGCCGGCGCTATCCATCATTCGGCCACCCTGTTGCGGCTCGTCCTCATCATCGCATTCGCCGCCCTCAGCGGATGGTGGCCGATGCCCGGCAGCGCCCGCGCCGCCGTCACGATCACTTTCCTGCCCGGCACCGTCTCCATCGACGCGGGACTGCAGGATGCTCTGGCTGCCGCCCTGGCGGATGCGCCGCAGGCCACAGCCCACTCATCGTACTTCGCCGTGTCTGCGCTGCAGGGCGCCGATGGCTGGCTGATTGTCTCGCTGGCCGGCTTTGTGCAGCCTGATGCTGCCGGAGCGTGGTCGCTGGAAGATGCCAACTGGGTCGGCATTGCCCTGGCCGAACAGCAGCCCGGCGGCGCATGGCTGGCCGCCGTTGAGAAAACAGCCGCCTTCGGCGAAATGCTCCAGCGCGCACCCGACACGTTGCTGGACGCAAACGCCAAAGCCAGCCTGATGCCCGGCCGCCTGCTGGGTCCCGCAGCAACCACCAGTTACCGTTTTCCGTGGCAGCCCGGTTACAACATGTATTACGGCATGTTCGGTTTACATGCAGGCGGATACTCAGGGCTGGGCGACTATAAAGCCGTCGATTTTCTGTCCGATGGCAACACCTCGGCCGGGCATGCGCCAAACCAGTTGCTGGCCGCAGCCGCGGGGTCTATCAACTACGTCTGCAAAGGGCCGAGTAACGCCGCTATCCGCGTCGGCGAGGTCATGTACCTGCATCTGCAGATTACCAACACGAACCTGTATGTCGGGCGTTCCTTCGCGCAACTTGAGCCGATCGGCCCAATGCAACCCGGCAATTTCAGCGACTACTGCGGTTGGGCCAGCCAGAACGACGGCTGGTTTCATGTGCACTGGGCCTTCCCCAACACCGGCTCGTTTCAGGTCAGCGGCTGGTCGCTCACCTGGGTGCCGACATCCACCGTATCCAGCATCCCGTGGGTGCGCGACGCCGTCACCGTAAATCCGGGGCAGTGGATGCAGGCCGACTTCATGAAGACCTCCTACTTCCCAGTCGTGTATCATTAGAATATAATTAGAGTCACTTAGATCGCACTTAACAAGCGAGGGGGGAATCCGTGACTCACACAATCCGTTCAGTGTGCCTGGCGGTCGTCATCGCGGCGATGTCCATTGCGCCCATGCGGGCAGCAGCGCAGGATGCAGCGGCGCGCGCGGCGCAGGCCGATGTCATCATATTGCCGGGCACGACGCCGCTGGCTGCCCCGGTCGAAGAGGCCGTTCGCGGGGCCTTCCGCAGCGCATCGACGCGCATGAAACTGAACACCTACTATGCTCCCACCAGCCAGCGCAACAGCGGCGCGTGGTACTTCATCTCAATGGCCGGCTTCGACGCGCTCAATGCCAACCAGAGCTGGTCGCTGGAAGACGGGCAGGCCTGGTTCGGGTTGGTGCTGGTGACGCGCAGCCCGAACGGCACCTGGTCGGGCGCGGTGGAAGGCACGCCGGAGGATGCGGCGCTGCTGAAACGCGTCCCGCCGGGCGTACTCAGCCTGGTGGCGCGCCGGAACCTGGACCCCGCCTTCCGCCAGCGCGCCGCGCCGCAGGTGCTGCGTTTCCCCTGGCAGAGCGGCACCAGCATGATGTACGGCATCAGGGCGGTGCACGAAGGCGGGTTCGCCATCCTGGGCGCATATAAAGCCGTCGATCTGATGTCGGATGGCGACCTGTCGCAGGGCCATGCGCCTAACCGATTGCTGGCCGCGGCAGCAGGCAGCATCGATTACGTATGTGACGACGGCACCAGCGTCGCCATCCGCATCGGCGACCTGCTCTATGTGCATCTGCTGCGCAACCCCAACCTGACGGTGGGGCAGACCTTTGCCGCGGGCGATGAAATCGGCCAGTTGCGCACCGGCTCGTTCAACAGCATGTGCGGCTATGCCGACCAGGCGCCCAACTGGTTTCATGTCCACTGGGCCTTCCCCGCAGCGGACAACTTCCAGGCCGGCGGCTGGACGCTGAACATGGGAGACCAGTTATGGCATCGCGGCGCGGAGACGCGCGGCGTGTACGGCTGGCTGCTGGCCGAAGATGCACCCTGGCACAGCGAGTATTTCAGCGACCGCGCCTTCACCACGCCATGCGCCGACACGTGGGACTACACGGTCTATATCTTCAAGCAGTTCGGCGCGGGTGGGCAACCGCCTGTCGCCGGCTGCCCTTCGCGGACCTTCGGCGTGCGCATGACTCGCAAAGCCACTTTCGCAGGCGGCGACTACACGTTCCACGTCGAGCGGCGCGGGGCGCTGCGCCTGAGCGTGGACGGCCGGCCGGTCATCGATGCGTGGCGCAG
>JAKALH010000420.1 GCA_021813225.1 Chloroflexota bacterium | reverse complement strand
GATCTGAGAACCTGGTTATACGCAGCGGCTGGATGCCATTGCTGCAGCAGGTTCAACTCACGTATCAGATTGCCCGTCGCGTACGCCGGGCCAGGCCGGACCTGGTGCATGTATTCAAGCCAGTCGGTCCAGGCGCACTGGCGATGACGCAGCTGTATCTGACGGGCGAGCGGCGTATCGTGCTGGACAACGATGACTGGGAAGGGCACGGCGGGTGGCTCGATATCAATCCCTACCCCGCATTGCAGAAGCGTGTGATGGCATGGCAGGAGCGCTGGTGTATTCGACACGCGCGCGCCATCACCTGCGCCAGCGATGTCTTGAAGACGCGCAGTGCAGAGATGCAGGACACGGCGTGGCCGGTGGTTGTACTCCCGAATGGCGCCGATTCCACCCTGCGCCAACAGGTTGCGCAGGCTCGTGAAAGGCGCGACGAACTGCGACGGCAGTTTGGCTGGGATGCTTATGCTGTCGCGATCTATACCGGCACAGTGCCAGCCAATCACGACCTGGACATTGCTGCTGAAGCGGTACGCCGGCTGGCACACACACAACCGCAATTGAAGCTGGTCTTTATTGCGACGGGCGATGGCCTGCCTTCACTGCAGGAAACCATCGTTAAAGCGGGAATTGAAGCTTTGACTGAGTACCACACCTTTATGCCGCATGCACGGTTGATCGAGCGGCTGATGGCGGCCGATATCGCCCTCTACCCCTATCGCGACACCAATATCAACCGCGCAAAGTGTTCCGGTAAGATCGTAGACTACATGGCGGCAGGATTGCCAATGGTGATAAGTGACGTCGGAATGAATCGGGTTTATATCGAAGATGGGCAGAGCGGCCTGCTGGCTAAAGCCGGAGACACCGACACATTCACCGCCTGTCTGCAGCGGCTGCTCCTGGAGCCTGAATACGCAACACAACTGGGCAATGCCGCCCAGGCGCGCCTGTGGGAACGGTTCAACTGGGATCAGCGAAGCAGCGAACTGCTTGAACTGTATGGCAGTCTATCGACATCTCAGGCGGCAGCGCTCCCGTAGATGTCACCCGGCTGTATCTGTTCGCCCGTATCGGCCTGCTCAACAGCAGCCTGCAATTCCACGGCTGCGTAGTCTATCGATGTCTTTTCAATCGTGATCTCGCCGAATGCCTGCTGCTGCCATGCGATAACCACATTGCGTTTCAGCAGTTCAAGCAGAGCCAGCAGGCTGATGATGATTTCGACCCGCAGGTCGGCACCATCCAGCACTTCGCTGAACGAGATACGCGGTTTCTGCGCGATTGCCGACTCGATGCGCGTGATACAGTCATTCACAGTGAACGGCAGCCGCGACACGACGCCGTCGACCGGCGGCGGCGGCAGCCAGCGTTCGACAACCCGTTGCATGGTGCGAGCCAGTATCTCCAGCGTGACGTTATCCAGCGGAAGCTGTTGCGAGAGCGGGCGATCAATACGCGGCGGATGCACGGGGAATGAGCGAATGCCGGCAAGCTCACGCGCCAGCAGCCAGCGTGCGGTGCGCTTATACAGTTGATAGGCGCGCAACTGCGCTACCAGGTCATCTTCGGTCAGATCGTCATCATCACCGGTATCAATCGGATTGAGTTGCGGCAACAGCGCGCGGCTTTTCAGCACGAGCAAACGCGCGGCGACAGCAACAAAGTTACTCAGTGTTTTAGGGTCACGACCAGGTAAGGTATTGATATAGCCGATAAACTGGTCTGCCACACTGGCAATGGACACCGCCGTAATCGCCAGACGGCGCTCTTCGATCAGCCGAAGCAGCACATCCAGCGGGCCTTCGTAGTTCGGCAGGCGCAGCGTGAAATCATCCGTCGTCATTTGCTGTTTGGAAAGAGAACCTGGTAATCAAAGCCATTCATGCGTATGGCCTGCACCCAATGATAGTTCTGACCGAAGGCAATCATCACGTCCTGTGGGTAAAACTGCGCCCTGAAGACAGCCGCACCGAATGCCTTATCCCTGATCATGGCGATCATCTTCGACGTGTCAAGCATACCGCTCTTCGACAGGTTCAGCAGTTGCGTTGGATTCGTGACCACATCCTTCCCGGCGTTCAGCGTCAGCATCGCTTCTTCGCTCCAGACTGGACCTGGCGCCGCTCGAACGATGCCGACCAGTTTCCAGCCATTCTGGATGTCGGCAGGATCGAGAAAGTGCCCGAGCTGGGTATAACCGATTGAATCGTAGTAGGGATAGGGGGGATACGATGTGCGTCCGGCCAGACCGGCGACCGCCGCAACTTTGCCCATCAGCCTTCCGCTTGTCGGCATGTGGACATTGAGTAGCGCCTGCAGCGTGAATGCGCCGGCACACAACAGCGAGAGGGACACAACCGAAAATGCACCGGGCTGCTGCCCTTTACCCCTCGCATGTGAGAACTGGTTCTGCAGCCAGTCTGCAACGCGCTGGAGAAATCCAATCGTGCATACAACGGACGCTGCGATGGCCGCAATCAGGTAGGTGGGACCTGCGCCCCATTTCCCGGTCAGCATGCCCATGGCTGAGCCGAATACGAAATACATCGACCAGACGGTGATACTCTTCAGCGAACGCCGGCGAATGGCGTTAACAATGTCGCCCGTCACATACGCGACACTGCACACAATCAATACGCCTTCCAACTGAAACCACTGGCCGTAATAAAACCAGGTGCGTTCGATATCATATTCATTGACATTCGCCAGTACCACGTTCAGCCAGAAACCGCCATGCGTCCAGATATTCAGGGCCACCACAAGCATCGCGGTTGCTATGGCACTGGACGCCAGTGCCACCAGAAACCAGCGCGGCTTGCGTATGAGCAGGAACAGGAAACCCGCCGCGATGGCATCAATGGCCTGCAACTTGGTGAACCCGGCCACGATCAACAGTATGACGCCCAACGCCACGGTTAATGACTGGCGGCGGACTGTTATCCGGTCTGTGCCATACGGCGGTTCCAGCGCAAGGTCCAGGCAATAGATGCCCGCAAACGCAAACATGACCATTGGCATGTGCGCACGCGCAAGCGGCGCAATCTCATACACATAGTTCGATGCAAAGAACGCCAGCCCGGCCACTACGGCTACCGTGATGACGGCGAAACGCCAGCGCATAAACCCGCTGCCTGCCGCTATGGCAGTCGATAGCTGCCTGCGGGCAGCCAGGTATATCAGGCCGCCCGTGACCAGCGTGGTGGCGAATGCCACGACACGCCCGACCCAGATATGCGGCCCAAACAGCCAGATGAGCGGCACCAGCATCAGTCTGAATACCGGCGGGTAATTGGACGAGTAAAACGGGAAAGCGGCATTGTCCAGATAGATGTTCTGCCCGCGCGCCAGGCGGATAGCGTCGTATAGCTCGAAACCTTCGCCCTGGTCGTAGTCAAACGGGAAACTGAACAACGATCGGCCATAGGCCAGCATCACGCTGAAGTAGCCCAGGAACAATATCAGGACGAATAGCAGTGGCAGCACGG
>JAKALH010000419.1 GCA_021813225.1 Chloroflexota bacterium | reverse complement strand
TACGCTCCGCGCAGACCATAGTATTCGCGCGCCCACTGCCGGCTGATCGGCAGCAGGAAGTGCACCAGGTCGACATAGGGCAGGTGCTTCTCCAGGTGGTTGCTGGAGAAGGCGCACCAGAACGGCTGCTGCGTGTTGTAGTTCATGTGATAGTCGCCATGCCACGCCGAGCCGATGCCGCGATAGCTCCAGTTGGCCCACAATCCCGGGCAGGTTGCGCCGGCGCGGGTCGCGCAGTTGAGGAAATACAGGTTGTGATACCAGGTGCGCTCCAGCACTTCGTCGTCCAGACGCACGCCGGATTGATCCCAGTAGGCGGCCCAACTGCCGCGTGCCTGCGCCTGCGCGCTCCCGTAAGCGGCATTGTCTGGTTCCGGCAACTCTGCCGGCGCGTTGCTGATGATGCCAGCCGGCCCTTCGTCCAGTTGCATACAGGCGATAAACGTCTCGCGCTCCACCACGGCGCGTTCCAGCGGCCCCATCCACTCCGTCACGCCGGACCAGTTGATGCGGCTGCGATTCGTCAGTCGCGCCGACGCGCGCAGGCTGAGGCGAAAGGCGCGGTCTCGTTCTCGCCGGTCTCCCAGCGCGAGCAGCGTCTGACGGAACGCCAGGCGGTGCGTCGCGACATCCTCGGCGCTTGTATATGCAGGCAACTCGCGCGGCGTATCGGGGTCGGGCAGCAGGCGCACGCGCTCAAACGGCGACTGTGCCGGTTGCCCGTCTGCGCCGACGAAACGCAGCCACAGGCGGTCGATGTCCATGGCGGTGAACACCTGCAGCGCGGCACGACGCCCGTCGGCCAGCAGGAAAGAAACCGTGCACAGGCCGGTCGCCACATCCAGGCGGTGCCCCAGCAGCTCGGCTTCTCGCCGGTCAAAGCCCAGGATCAGCGTCCCGCACGGAAACGGGCGCGGATAAGGCGCCGCGTAATTCTGCCCCGCCATGCGGCAGTACTCGCGGTACCACGGGTCCTGGTCGAGTGTGGCATAGTCAGCGGGGATGGCCCGCACCCTGGCGAAGACTTCCGCGAAAGTGCCGATTTTCTCTTTGTTGTCCTCGGCCACGCGGATGTCCCACACATTGTTGTGGCCGAAGTGTATGGCGACCGCGTCGGGGCGGGTTGTCACCACCGCGCCCAGGCCGCCGTTGCCCAGCAGCGCGCCCTCGAAGAAGCTGAGAGCGGGCCTATTGCACTGTATCGGATGCCGGCTGGCGCGTTCGAACGAAGTGAAGGTGGATAAAGGCATATCCATCATCATACCGGCAAAGCCGGCAATGTGACATGGACCAGTGCCGCATGCCGGCAGGCCAGTCCGGCATCGCCTACGGCCGCGACACCAGCGTATCGATCAGGCACGTATAGGGCCGTTGCCCCGCTCGCGCAACAGGCTTACACCGTCCAGCACCACGTCGCCGCCGTGATGTTCCAGGGCAGGTGAATCCAGGCCATCGGGTGTGACAACCCAGAACGAATCGCCGTCGCGTCGCAACAGCGTTTTCACATCGCCGATCAGCGATAGTCGGTTGCCCGCCCGCGGGAGATCCGCGCCGGCCGGACACCAGATCTGCGGATCAGGGTTCATAGCAGCCGGTGGCATTAGTGTGATGCACATACCGGCCGGGTAACTGGCGAACGCACGCGGGTCAAGTGTATTGACTGGCGGGCACAGGTCGGTGGAAGTAGCAAGTACTGCAGGGGCGGGTTGCTCAGTCGAAGGTGAGTTCCGCAGCATGACATAGGCGATCACGGCGATTGTCGCGCAAGCCACTATGGCGGCACTCACAATCCCAGCGATGGCAACCATGTATTTCTGGTTCATGAACGATGTACCTCCCCGCGCCTGGCAAGAGTGAGTTTAGCAGAGGACGAAGCTGCGGGCAAACCCGTAGTGGTTTTGCACAACCACAGCCTGTACAATCCGGCACATGACCGGCACAGACACAACGCTGCGGCAAGCCATGCAGCAGACACTTGACGGCACACTTAACGCGACGGCGCTGCTGCGGCGGTTCGTGTCGCACGACGGCTGGCGCATGCCGGTTGAAGTCGACGCCTCAGGGTCGCAACGCGCGGTGATGATCAAAGACAATGATGGCCTGCGCTTCCAACTGGCCTTCAGCGACGAGCAGGCGTACCGCGACGCCGGGCGTGCGCTGGGGCCGGCGGTGCTGGGCGACCACAGCGTGCAACTGGCCGGGCGGGACCTGTTCGCCGGCTTGTCCGACGACCCCGATGTCATTTCCATCAACTGGGGTTCGCCGCCGGAGCTATTTTTCAAGAAGGCGCAGTTCCCCTCGCTGCGGCGGTGGGCGCGCGCGGCGCAGGTGGAACAGACCCTGGCGTCGCCGCGGCCCGACCTGAGCCTGTTGAAACACTTCGACGCCTACTACATCGTGCTGCAGAAGGTCGAAGGCGGTTATGCGCTGACGCTCGCGCCCGACAGACACGACCGCAAGATCGCCGCCGTGTTCACCGCCGAGGATACGCTGGAGGCGTTTCTGAAAGATCAGCGCAGCGGGCAGATCAACTTTGAGCCGATCACGCGCACCATCCCCGGCGAGCACCTGTTTGACGACATCAAGGACCTGCCGCTGGACGGCATCGCCTTCAACTGCTCCGGCCCGATGCCGCGGCGGCTGTTCATCGCCCGGCTTGCCGCCGATGTCATGGCGGCGGCATAGGCGTGTAACGGAGCGGATGCCTACGCGGTGCCGGCGAATGTGGAGGCGTCGCCCAGCCCTTCGCTGCCCAGACCGAGATAGCCGCCGTCGACCGGCAGTTCCGCGCCGGTGATGAAGCTGGCGTCGTCGCTGCACAGGAACAACGCGGCGCGCGCCACCTCGCGCGGCTCGCCCAGGCGGCGCAGCATATGGTAGCGCCCCCACACCGGCTCCCATTTAGCGCGGTCGCCGTTAGCAGCCTTGGCCACCTCCGGCGTCCAGATCCAGCCCGGGCTGACGACGTTGACGCGGATGCCATAGGGGGCCAGGTCGAGCGCCTGGCACTTGCTCATCGTGAGAATCGCGCCTTTGCAGGCGTTGTACGTCCAGCGGTCGGGCTGCGCAATATGGGCGGAGATGCTGGCTACATTGACAATCGCGCCGCCCGACGCCTTCATCGGCCCGAAGCACGCCTGCACCATGTTGGCATAGCCGCGCACATTGACGCCCAGGCTGCGCTCCCAGTCCGCAGTCGTCACATCCAGGCCTTTGCTGATGAAACTGGCGGCGCAGTTCACCAGATAGTCGATGCGGCCCAGCGCCTCCGCCGCGCGCCGCACTGCCGCGCGGCAGGCATCGGCGTTCGACACGTCGACGCGCTGGAATTCGGCGCGCCCGCCGTCTGCGCGAATCTGCGCGACCGTCTGCCCGCCGCCGCTTTGATTGATATCGAGGATCACCGCTGTCGCGCCGCCGGCGGCGAACTCGCGCGCCGTCGCCGCGCCGATTCCCGATGCGCCTCCCGTCACAACCGTCACCTTGCCAG
>JAKALH010000418.1 GCA_021813225.1 Chloroflexota bacterium | reverse complement strand
GAGAAGTCGTTCGCGATGTGTCGTCAGATAGCTATCGAATGACTGTTTATCCATATACGCCTCGGTGAACAGCCGCCTGCCCAGTTGTGCGCGCGGAAGGCAGCTATGCGGTTACCCATCGTCCCTGATTGTCGCGCGCATGCGGTAATCAGGCATATTGGCGCTTCGCGCCGGTGTTTCACGCCATGTTGTCCTCAAATACCCGCATCTTCGGTTGCTGGCGGGTTGTGCAATCCATCCAGCAGGCCGATAAACACGGCGATGAGCAGCGGAATGTTCGCGACGAACAGGTTGTCTACCACCTGATGCACGCTCAACTGCACCCACGACCCGACCAGCCCCAATGCCACGAACCCGGCCAGTGGCATCGCGCTTATGCCGACACTGGACGACGCCGACCCCCCGCGTCCCTGTAGACGGCGGTCCTGCATTGTTGATGTCTCCTGGGTGCGCTGCACCGACCGGATGAATACCGCTGCCCACAGCATGATATATGCCACCAGACCCACAATCCCCATTTCGGCGAAGACATTCAGGTAATAGTTGTGTGCGTGACCCAGAGCAAGCGGCCAGTTTAAGGTGCGGTACTGCTCGTAGGCCGCCGTGTAGTTGCCAAATCCCACCCCGAAGTAGGGATGGGCAACGATCATGTTTTCGGCGGCCTGCCAATGGGCCAGCCGTTCGATCACGGCATGGTTGGCGCTGGTGACGGTGACATTGCGCACGTCAAATGAGGTGAACTCCCTTGTGAAGTCGGTGAGTCTGCCGATAAGCGATTGCGGTATCAATCCCATTGTGCCAACTGCGACCACGACGATGACGGCGGCGGTCAATACCGCCAGCGACTGAAGCGGCCGGCGAAGCAGGATAAACACCATCACCGCGCCTGCTGCGGCCGCGCCGAGCCAGGCCCCCCGCGACCACGACAGCACGAGAGCGAATAAGGACAGCCCGGCAGTCATGGCGGTGACAGCCGCCAGAATGATCACGCCGATGGTGCTGCGTGTAACCGGTGTGTGGGCGCGCCGCTGGGCGATTGCTCTGCGTACCATGTACATCGCCAGCCCGGCTGCGAAAGGCCAGGTCAGGCCCATATAGCCGCCGAAGGGATTCGGTTGTTCGAAAGTGCCGTATGCCCGGTAATGGCTCGTGCCGCTTATCAGGAAACTGGCAGGCCCGCTGCCGCGCAGCCAGAACTGATAGCTGCCCAGCGCCGCTTCAAACAATGTCGATGCCAGAATCGCACCGATCAGAATGTTTCGCGAGCGCCTGCCGGTATCCAGTTCATTCACGGTCATTGCATAGACAGCCAGCACCTCGATCCACTTCAGGCATTCCCTGGCCCACAGGTCTGCCGACCGCGCTGCGAAGAAAGACAGCACACCCACAGCGATAAACGCCAGCAGCGGCCACATCAATGGCCCGCTGACCTTGCCCATTCGACGCCGCACCAGCGCGCGTGCCAGCCAGGCTGCCAATGTCACGAACAGGAGAACCTGGCCGCTCTCGACGGGCAGGTTGAGCATGATGTTCTCCAGCGGGGCAAAGGGTGCGACGAAAAGCGTCAGCGCCAGACCGACAACCGGTTCTGCGAAGATGAGCGCCAGTAAGCACACAGCCAGCGCCGCCGTTATCACAAGCACCAGCGCCTGTTCGGGCAGCACGGCCACGCCAGCGCCAGCAGCAATGGCCAGGAGACCTGCTATTAGAAGGCGCAGGTTGATGACAGCAGAACGCGCAGACACTGACATAGCGGATCGATCAGCCCCGCTGGTCCTTCGGCCTGTTTCGTATCAGAAGCGACCAGGAGCCGCGCTGAACCACCTGGTTGCTCTGGTTGAGTACGTTGACCTTGAACACCACCCGGCCGTTGTTCAGGCGCGGAAACGCCTTCAACTCGGCAACTTCCGCGTCCAGGTGGATCGTATCGCCGATGTAAATAGGCGCTGTGAATTCCCATTCCACGCTGCGAAACGCATCCACGGTGCCGATCAGGAATCCCATCTGAAAGGCCAGCCCGCTGGCGATGCTGAGACCCAGTAACCCGTGCGCGATGCGCTTCCCGAACATGGTGCCTGCGCTGTAGGTTTCGCTGGTGTGCAGCTCGTTGTAGTCGCCGGACAACCCGGCGAATGTGACGATATCAGTTTCCGTCATCGTGCGCGATGTGGATGTGATTCTGTCGCCGATGATAAACTCTTCAAAATACAGGCCGTGCGGGTTTTTCAATGTCATGGCGTGATTGTAATCGAACAAGAGCTGTGGATACGCCGGCTGCCCGCTGGTGTTCACCGGCGCAGGACGACGATCATGCGGTTGGATGACTCGCTGTTATCAAGCGCAGGCGGCGGCACCAGCATATCGCCATACCACCAGACCTGGCTGAAGGCGCCGGAGAGAGCAATCAACGCGGCTAACTCCTGCGGCTGGTACCAGCGATGGTTATTGCGTTCCTCGACAAACCGCTCCGGCTGCCCCGGTTCGCGGATGGTAAGCTGCGTCGTGACCGTCCACTGCTGTGTGATCCAGTCGTAGGGGTCCTCGCGCAGGCCGAAGACGATATCGACCTGCATATCTTCGGCGCTGGCGCTCCAGCGGTTTGGCAGGCTTTCTCGCCAGATTCCAGCCGGATGCGCCATCTCGATTACATACACACCGCCGGCGCGCAGGTTGCGCGCGACGGCGCGAAGGTGCGCAACCACCTGATCATTCGTCAGCAGGTGAGTGAGGCTTTCCATCATGTTGGCGACAAGGCACACCGGCTCTGGCAGTGTGAAGTTGCACATATCGGCGCAGCGTGTCTCAAGCTTGACCTGTTCCTGCTCGGCGCCCCTGGCCGCATACTCGAGCATATCCGCAGACATATCGAGACCGATGCTATGCCAGCCGCGCCGCGCGAACTCGCGGGCGTGCCGGGCCGGGCCGCAGGCCAGTTCCAGGAATGACGGCTCGCCATGGCAGTCGCCGTGCGCCAGCAGGCACCAGTTGAGGAAGTCGCACTCCGCGTGAAAATCCCTGTCCCCGAATGCGATATCGTACGCGCGGACGTTGCGGTAGAAGTCTGGCGTGCTCATAGGGTGTGCCGTTCCGTATCCTGTTGATGGTATACGGCAGCATCTTAACGGAATTGAGCATTTCGGCAAGAGTCGATTGCACCGATGTTGGCTGATACAATGGTTGTCTGCGTGTCCGTTTGACACCAACGCAGCGATGCACGCGGAGGATGGGTTGTGTGATGACTTATCGAGAGGATCGGGCCAGCAGGTTTCTGGATGCGGTTGCGGCGCATGCCATCGTGTTTGACGGCGCGATGGGCACGCGCATCCAGCAGTACGATCTGCATGCCGATGACTTCGGCGGCGCTCAATACAATGGCTGCAACGATTACCTGTGTGTGACGCGCCCGGACATCATCGAGGAAATCCATCGCTCCTACCTTGCAGCCGGCGCCGATGTCATCGAGACTGACACATTCCGTTCTAACCGCATCACCCTCGGTGAATATC
>JAKALH010000417.1 GCA_021813225.1 Chloroflexota bacterium | reverse complement strand
CGACGTGTACGTGGATCAGAACATCAACGACCCGACCTACCCGGACATGAACTACCACTACGACCCGTTCGTGATCAGCAAGGGGATGCACCACATGGACGGCGCGACGGCGCTGAAGTACGCGCGCACGCGCCACGGCTCCAGCGACATTTACCGCATGCGCCGCCAGCAGGAAATCATCATGGCGATCCGCGACCGCGTGCTGAGCACGGACGCGCTGCCGCACCTGCTGGCCAACGCGCCGGAAATCATGGGCACGCTGACCGGCGCGGTCTCGACCGACCTCAGCCTGCCGGACATCATCCAGCTCATCGACCTGGCTAAAAATATGCCGTTGAGTAACATCAACCGCGTGGTGATGGATGAAAACTACGTGCAGGACTATACCACGCCGGCCGGCGCGCAGGTGCTGCTGCCCGTCACCGACCGCATCCCGGACCTGGTGAAGCGCCTGAATGCCGCCGCCCCGCCGCAGTGAATGCCGAGAAGAAGCTGGTGCGCAAACTGCCTTCTGTGGCGCAGGCGGCCAAGCAGGTGGAGCGGACCAGGACGTTGCCGCGCAGCGTGGAATACTGGCGCCGCACTTCACCGGCTGTTCGGCTGCCGGCATGTCCGGCGGGCCGGTCGGAAAAACGGAGCCGCCGGGGCAAGGTCCATATCGACCCTTGCTCCGGCGGCTTCGCCTTCTCCTTTGCTTTGCGTCACGCCTTCGCGGTCGCAACCACCACGGTCTTGACGTCAAAGGCCGGCGGGTGTTCCAGATGCTTCTTCACCTTGCACTGATCGGCGGCGCGCACCAGCGCAGGGTAATACTTCTCCGGGAAGCTCGGCGGCACCTCGATATCGAGCGTGATCTTCGTCACCATGCCGCTCATGCGGTCATAATCGATGCCCTGGCGGATGCGGATGCCTTCCACTGACAGGTTGCGCGACTGGCAGAAACCGAGCACATAGATGCCCGCGCATGTGCCGATTGAGGCCAGGAATGTGTCAAACGGGGCCGGGGCGGAGTTCGCGCCGGCTGGCGCCGGCTGATCGGTTTTCAGCGTCATGCCGTGAAAATGCGCGTCGACGCGCGCGCCGCCCGGAAAGTCAATCAACATCTCCATTTTGTGTCACCTGTTGTGTCAAGTTCTTCCTGCTTAGATGCGGGCAGGCCGCGGAAGTTTCATCGCCCGGCAGGCGCTGTTTTTCTTTTGGTATCATGAGCCGCTTACCGGCGCGCGGTGCGCCGCCGGAAGGAGTCAGATATGGCAGAGCAGGATAGTTATTACGAGAAGCTGGACGACGAAAACCGGCGCCTGTACTTCCCGCAGCGCTACTATACCGAGCGCATCGCCGCGCTGGAAGCGCGCCTGGCCGATCTGCAGGCTGGACTGGATGCGCAGCACCCTGCCGCGCCGCAGCCCGCGCAGGATAGCCACAAATCGGGGCCGCCTGCCGCCGAATCCGCGACGGTGCCCGCGCCTGAGGATGGCGGTTCTCAGGAAGCCTGACAGTTTGTGCGACCTCCCTTCAATCGGCTTCCAGACCGTCGCCCTGTCTGGCGGCCTCCCGCAGCCGTTCCACGTCGCGCACCGGCGGCAGGCCGAAGAGCCGTTTGTACTCCCGGTTGAATTGCAAGGCGTCGTCATAGCCCACGCGGTAGGCGGCGCCTGCCGCGTCGAGGTGCTCGCCGAGCATAAGCCGGCGGGCCTCCTGGAGCCGCAGCCGCTTCTGGAACTGCAAGGGGCTTAGCGCGGTCACGGCCTTGAAGTGGTGGTGGAAGCCTGAGACGCTCATCCCCAGCTCCCGCGCGAGGCCCTCAATCCGCAGTGGCTGGTCGAAAAGTCTTCACGGAGCCGCTCGATGGCCTGGGCGATGGGGTAGGCGTGGCCTCCCAGGACCGCAATGTGCCGAAGCCGGTCGCCCTGCTCGCCCCTCAGGAGCCGGTAGACGATCTCCCGCGTGATCAGCGGCGCGAGGAACCGCGCTTCGGTGGGCGAGTCCAGGAGCCGGACGAGCCGCACCACCGCGTCCAGCAGGCCGGCGTCCAACGGGCTGACGGCCAGAGCGCTCACGTCCGCACGGCTGCGCGACGGGACGTGACCGGCCTCGACCATGACGGAGCCGACGAGGGTGGGGGCGAGTATTAAGCGGAGGCTGAGGTACGGCCGCTCCCACGACGCTTCGATGATCTGGCTCACGACTGGAAGCTCGGCTGTGACGAGCAGGTAATGAGCGGGGTCGTACTGGTAGCGCTCGTTACCGAGAAAGACCTCCTTGCTGCCCTGGGCAATCACGCAAAAGGCAGCGTTGTACACGCTGTGAAGCGGCTCCTTGGGTGAGGAGGAGCGGTGGAGGAGCAGGCCCTGTTCACAGCGGACTTGCACGGTTGGACGCGCTTCGTATCCATGCAGCCGCGCTACAACCTGATCTACCGCGAAGAGGAACGGGAGATGCTCAAGCTGTGCGAGGATCAGAAGATTGCCGTGATCCCCTATTCGCCAGTGGCGAAAGGCCTGTTGACCTGCTGCGCCGGGCGGCAACGGAATCAAACCTGACAGGTCCTGGAGACCTGTCAGGTTTTTGACGCATCTCGCCCGAAGCCATCTCGAGGTCAGCCTGCCTTCCCCAATTTCCGGAAGGAATTGCTGAGGAGTAAGATGACGACCATCCTCGAAAAAGATTCGCTCTGGCGCCAGTTCGCTGCAGCGATTGACACGTTACGCGACGCCCTGCGCGCCTGCCCGGATGAACTCTGGGAGAAGCAACTGTGGGAAGACCAGCCGGACCAGTGGGTGGCCCGTGGTTTTTCGAAGTTCTGGTATCTGGGCTACCATGCGCTCTTCTGGCTGGACCTCTACTTGACCGGGGCGGAAGAGGGCTTTGCTCCGCCTGCGCCATTTGACCTGGTTGAGATGAATGCGGGCGAAGTCCTGCCGCGCACCTATACACGCGAGGAACTGCTCCAGTACCTGGAATACTGCCGCCGCAGGTGCCAGGAGACGACTGGCGCTTTGACCGACGAACTGGCTCACCGGGTGTGCCGGTTCTCCTGGGGAGAACTGCCCTTTGCGGAGCTTCTGTTGTACACCATGCGTCACGTGCAGGAGCACGCCGCGCAACTGCACATGTTCCTGGGACAGCAGGCGGGGAAATCCGCCGAGTGGGCGCCTCAATCCGCCGGGAGTGCTGATATCAGTCTGTCAGCTCCACATTCGCCACCATCATCTTCGATTCCTTCAGGCGCGCGGCCGGCAACAGGCATGCCGCAGTCAGGATCGTCAATGCTACCAGCGGCAGCGTCATCGCGCCCGTGTCGGGCGCCTTGAACAGGTCCATGCCCAGGATGAACAGCACGCCCGATATCTGCCCCATCATCAGGAGCAGCCCGTTGGACGTGCCTTCCGGGGCGGGGAAGGTGATTTCCGCGCCGTACTGAAAACCGATCGGCCCGGCGGTCAGCAGGAAGAATCCGAGCAGGAACGCGGACGCCAGCAGCAGCGCAGCGCTGCCGGCGAAGG
>JAKALH010000416.1 GCA_021813225.1 Chloroflexota bacterium | reverse complement strand
GCAGAAATAGCGGGAACAACTTGTCGGGGTTCAAGAGTGCACTCATGATCGGATGACCGAACAGGTCTGCCCGTGCGAATGAAGACGACCATGCCGTGTTTCCTGCGTCGCCCGGGGCGGCAGTACCAGTACTTTCAAGGGGTTCCGCCGCGGGGCCGCTGCCTGTCTCGCGGCGTCGATCCGTGAGCAGTACCCCAACCCGATAAGCTATATAGACAGCAGCGCAAAGCGAACCGACTACGAGCATGTACTCGTACAACGGCACGAGAAGAAAATAGTAGTAAGGCGGCTGGCTGCCGCGCTTGACATCCTGCTGCGCCATCCAGTAACCGAGTTGGCCCACAAATCCGGTGCCGATGCCGGCCGCATTGGTATAAACCGTTGTAAACAGCGTAACCGTGATCGTCAGGAATACGCCAGCGATCGGCAGCCAGCGGCGCCAGTTCCATGCCATACCTATGGCAACACTGATCGTGATCAGCGCCAGACTTAAAGCAAACATCGTGCTGATCACGTTGGAGTTGCCGACCAGGTTTGACATCTCACCGAGCAGCTTGATCGGTACCAGGTCGGCGCCGGTGGCTATGCGCCACAGCGGGTTCAGGGCCAGCAGGATTGACGGCGACGCCATGAACATGGTGGTGGTTACCAGAACGACCAATATGTTGAAGGCAGGCGCAGTCGCGCTGGTAAAGCGGAACCAGGCGCCGAATCGTGTCACCAGCAGCAGGCTGATGCCAAGGCAGGCCAATGCCGCAATAACGATCATTGTGGCGGCGTACAGCAACGCGCGGGCGTCGATATTCAGTGTCAGAGGATTCAGTTGCGCAACGAGCGTACCAATACCCAACCGGTTGGCCAGGAACTGGCTGATCAGTACGAAGACGACACCGCTGAGCAGCATCAATACGCCAAGTAAGCCGGCCAGCGCAGCCGCTTTGAGAGCGTCGATCAGGCTGCGACGGGCGGCGTATAACTGGAGTAAAACCAGAGGCGCCAGGAATATCACGAAGAGTGCGACGTTGAGAAATGAGGTTGATTTATCCGTCGCGTGAAATGCCAGCACGATACTCAGCCCAACCAGCCAGCCGTAATGCCGTGTGGTGAGATAACGCCATACAAACAGAACACTCAGCACCGTCCAGACCAGGATAAATTCCTCCTGGCGGATATAGCGCGCATGAAACAGAATCGATGGCGATATCAGTAACGCGAATGACGTCATCAACGCACCGCGACGCCCCAGCCATCTTCTGAAGAAGTAGGGCAGGGCGACCAGAATGACGCCGAAGACCGCCGGCGGGATTCGCGATGTGAAATCAGATGCGCCGAACAGGAAGTAACTGAGCGCGGTAATATGAAACAGAAACGGTCCATGCATCAGCGGCGTGTGGGCAAATCCTTTGCCGATAGCCAGGTTATACGAGAAGTAGGTGTGCAGGCTTTCATCGTGACTCATGACGCGTGCGCCGAGATCCCAGAATCGCGACGCGATCGCAATGATGATGAAAGCGATATAAAGCAGCTTCTCCCAGTCCAGTGCCGCTAATACCGGCCTGTCCAGCCAGGATCCGGCCATCGCCGAATCTGGGGCAGCGTTTTCCTCAGTCGCGGCAGCCTGTGAGTTACGCGGGACACTGCTTTGCCTGCTTACTTGTTTCTGTTCTAGCTCATTCATGTTCCAGTCTGATCTGAAATACCAATGGATTAGTGCATGCCGCTTGCTCTCGATGCGGTATCGCTGCGCAGCCACAGAACCCAGCGTGTCACGATTCGCTCGTCCAGTGTGCGCCTTATCAACCAGCGCAGTAAGGGGGGGCAATCGAACTGGTTTATACCCATAACCGCGGACTGGCATCCCAGTTCATTCAATGATGCCGTGTTGGTAATCCGGAATGCCGATCCTATATAAGCTGATGTGCTTTCTGGTTTTTCGTTAATTGGCGTCAGGGCTGCCGGGCTGTCCGTCAGTTTGGCGACGTATGTGATATTGCGTTGATCCCGGAGCGTCCACCGGAGGGCGGCAGGCGCTGCGTCGCTGACCTGCAATGGCATGGCATGTGCCCCGCTGTATGCCCGGATACCGGTATCTTCAATTGTCTTAACCAGCAGCGGCAGGCCGTCGGAGCTGGCATCGCTGACATAGGCTTCCGCCGGATTTGTGGTGCGCACTTGCGTCAGGTGGTACCCAACGCTGATGGTATATACGAGAAGGCCGATCCCGATTGCCGTGTTGATTCCCCGTATCGCCGCCATTCCATCGAGCAGCAGGGTGCAGATGATGCCAGTGCCAGCAATCATCAACACGGCTAGAAATATGCTGACGAGATAAGCACTTTGCTGCTGCTCGGCAAACATGGTCAATCCAAGGTAAGCATAAACCAGCATGAGCAGCGTCACGGTGATGACAATGCCTTCCGACCACAGGGGTTCGATATGGCGCTGGTAGGATTGCCATAAGGCAGCCCACGCTGCCGCGCCTGACCCCGCGCAACCGATAAGAATCGGTGCGATGTCGGCGACTGTGCGTGATCCGTTAACGACCAGCAACAACATGCCGACTGCGATAAAAGACAGCCAGCCTGTATCAAGAAGCCGCGGTTTTCGCTGAACCAGCAGGATCATGACGCCGGCTGCAGCGCTGCCGATCAGTAGCGTCTCGTAGAACGATAGACCCGCAAAAACGCGCAACAGCCCCAGTGACCCACCGGCAAACAACGAACTCCACCAGGCCGCAAAACCATTGAAGCTGTCGCCCAGGCCGGACGGACGCCACAATACCGCGGTTGTGGCTGCAACAAAAATCGCTCCAGCGATGACCAGATGGGTGGGGGAGAGACCGATACTAATCACCCGTCTGTGCTGAGCCAGAAGTGTGAGCGCTGCCCCGGCTGATACTACAAGCAACGGTGTGACGGCATCCTGGCCGCATGCCAGCAGCAAGCCTGCGGCGACGGCCATGCTTACGCGCTGGCCGCGTCGCCAGTTCAGGAACGCCCATAAGGCGAATGTCCATGCCAATATCCCCCCGCTTGCCTGCCGCGAGGCGTATTGCAGCGCAGGGGAAAGGATGAGCAACGCTGAGAAAACGAGGGCCTGTCGTTTGCCGGTTTCATGGCGCAGGGCGGCCGGCAGAATACACAGCACCGCGCCAGCCAGTGCACTCGGCAGGCGAACGCTGAAGTCTGACGCGCCGAATACTGCCATGACGATAGTCTGAACGGACGCCAGCAGCGGATTCGCGGTGCTGACTGCACCGCCACGCAAGACGTTGAGAGAGTCCAGCGCATACCGCGCTTCGGCGTTGGATAAGGGCGCCAGGTCAAGTCGCCACAGCCGCGTGGCGAAAGCGGCTACAGCCAGCCCGATCCATAGGGCGGTCTCAGTTGATAGATTCCAGGCAACCGGTGGAATCAGCGGCTCATTGGTTGCACCGGTATATGGCGCTGTTACCTGTCTCATAGGCGACATTACAGATACGGGCGAACTTGGCTAATCCTTCGGCGCTGTATTGC
>JAKALH010000415.1 GCA_021813225.1 Chloroflexota bacterium | reverse complement strand
GTCACCTACCTGGGCATGCCGCTGGTGACGAAGGACCAGGTCTACGGTGTGCTCGGCATGTTCAAACGCACGCTTTTCGAACCCGATGCGGTGTGGTCGGGATTCGTGGAGACATTCGCGCACCAGACCGCCGGGGCGATTGCCGCCTCGCTGTTTGAAACCCCGCTGAAGCGCGATGTGGAAATGCGCCTGTCCTATGGCGGGGGTGTCGAAGACCTGGCGCGCATCCTTGACCTGCGGAACAAGGAAATGCCCGGCCACAGCCAGCGCGTGGCGGATTTCACCGTGCGGCTGGGCCGCGCCATGGGCGTATCGGAAGTCGACTGCATGCACATGCGCCAGGGCGCGTTGCTGCACGATATCGGCAAGATGGGCATCCCGGACGATGTGCTGCTGAAGCCGGGACCGTTGACGGCCGAGGAATGGACGCTGGTGCGCATGCACCCGCTGTACGCCTATCACATGCTGGCCTCGATCGATTATCTGCAACCGGCGCTGGATATCCCTTACTGCCATCATGAACACTGGGACGGCTCCGGGTATCCGCGCGGACTGGCCGGCGAGGAGATTCCCCTGGCGGCGCGCATCTTCACGGTGGCCGATGTGTGGGACGCGCTGTGTTCCGACCGGCCGTTCCGCAAGGCGTGGTCGCAGCGCCAGGCTTATGAGCTGATCCGCCGGGAAAGCGGCACCAGCTTCGACCCTGACGTGGTTGCCGCGTTCGTGAAGATCCTCAGCTCAACGGTATCCTGACCGTAAACGCGGTGCCCTTGCCCAGTTCGCTCACAAAGCTGATCTCGCCATGATGGGCCTGCACGGCGCGCCCGACGATTGCCAGCCCCAGCCCGGTGCCGGGGATGAGCGAGGCGTTGTTGCCGCGGTGAAAGGCGTCGAAGATGTGCGGCTGGTCTTCGGCCGGGATGCCAATCCCGTGGTCGATCACGCGGAAGACGGCTTCATGGCGGCTGCACTCGACGCTGAACTCGACGACGGGGTCCGGCTGGGTGGAATAGCGCACCGCGTTGCTGAGCAGGTTGGAGAAAATCTGCTTCAGGATGCGGGTATCGACGCGCGCGCCGGCGCAATCCCCGCGCGCATCGAAGACCAGCCGGCAGCGCTTGCCCAGCGTCATCTGCGTCTGCTGAACCAGCTCGCTGCAGAACTGCTCCAGGTCAACCGGCTGCGGCGCGAAGTCAGCCAGGCCGGCTTCGTAATTGCCCACCAGCAGCACTTCCTGCAGCATGTCGGCCATGAACGTGATGGACGAGCGAATCTGGTCGACATAGCGATGGCGTTTCTCGCCCGTGAGTTCGTCGCCGTAGCGTTCGATCAGTTCGGCCGCGGAGAGGATGCGGCTGAGCGGCGTGCGGAATTCGTGCGACACGGTGGTGATGAAGCGCGTCTTCAACTCGTTCAGTTCGCGCTCCCGGTCCAGCGCGGCGCGCATGTCGTCCTGTGCGCGCTTCAGTTTCGTGATGTCGGCAATCGTGCCCTGCACAAAAACCACGCGGCCATGTTCATCCACGGCGGCTTTCGCGTCGTCGTGCACCCACAGCATGCGGCCGTTGCGGCCCAGCATGCGGTACTCGGTGCTCAACTTGTCGGCCTGGCCGCTGAAGCGCGCCGTTGCGTCGACGATGCCGGGCAGGTCGTCCGGGTGGATGACCTTCGACCACCAGTCGGGGTCGGCCAGGCATTCCGCGGGGGTATAGCCCAGCCAGTCCTGCACCTGCGGGCTGATGTAAGTCAGCTTGAGCGCGTCGCTGAGCGAGAAGACATAGGTCAGGACGGGAATCTGTTCCACCAGCGCCTGATAGCGCAATTGAGCGGCGCGTAACTGCTCCGCACTTTTCTGCAGCCCGGCCTGCATCTGTTCATATTCCGCCGCACCGCCGGATGCCGACCGCTTCAGGTTTTCGATAAACGCGCCGATCTGGTCAGCGAGTATCTCAAGGGCTTGCAACAGTTCGTCAGAGGGTGCCGCCGTTTCACCCGGCACCAGAAATTCGCAGGCGCCGATGATGGCGTTCCTGCCGCGCATCGGCACCGCCAGCGCCAGCCCGCCCGCACCATCTTCGGGCGTCTCAACGAAACGCCGCTGCGCCTGGCCGCCGCCGATCACATCGCGCAGCCATTGCCGGTATATTGCGGCATCCTCAGCGTGCGGCCATGCAAAGGCCAGTTGCAGACCGTCCTGCGGGCTGCCGTCCACCAGCCATAGCCTGCCCGCGCCGGCGTGAATGCCATCGCAGATGGCATGCAGTGCTGCTTCACAGCCGTCCTGAATACCATCGGCCTTCCCAAGTGCCGCGGTAACGGCTGCAAACAGTTGCAGGAAACCCGATGGTTGCAGGTCGTTCAGGGTTTCCCTCTCAACTGCTGAAAGCGTTGACATTCATTCCTTTGGTTTCCTGCACTGTTGTGAGTAGCCAATCCATTGCGGGTCAACAAAACAGGCTGGCTTCAACCTGCCGCTTTTGTATCATACACCAGATTGTCATTACATGATCGTAGCCGGGGGCTATCTCAGCGGCAGGACGACCGTGAAGGTGGTTCCTTTGCCCAGTTCGCTCACGAAGCTGACGGCGCCCCTGTGCGTCTGCACGATCGTCAGTCCCAGCCCTGTGCCCATGACGGAGCTGGGGTCGGCGTGCGTCGAATACTTGATAGCGTTGGACAACAGGTTCGTGAGGATGTGCTGCATGCGCCAACCGACTTCGCTTCGGCCAGCGCATCCAGCGCGGATTCGTACAGTTGCAGCCGCCCCTGTTCGCCCGCAACATAGGGCAATGCGACATCCGGTTGCGGAGTGGTCATGCTTAGATGCAGATTATGTGTCAGCCTATGCCATGACGGCGTGGGCGGCAAGTTCATCGTGGATTGCCGCGAGAAGCGCTCCAGCGACGAATCCTGCGACGAGGCGAAGGCGCGCAGGCTGTGGGAGTTGAGCGCGGTGTGGTGCGGGCTGTCGTGCGTCAAAGCGGCGGCGGTGCTATATTGACACGCAACGGTCAACTCACGATCGCATCATCATAAGGAGAATCTGTCATGCCGATCAAATTGGGCATCCTGGGTTTTGCGCATGGGCACGTCAACATGTACTGCAACCAATGGCGCGATAATCCCGCGCTGGATATTGCGGTCACGGCGGGCTGGGATCACAATGCTGCGCGGCTGGCGCAGAACGCCAGTGCCTATGGATTCCAGCCGTATAGCGATGCCGCTGCGCTGCTGTCGAATGCGGCGGTAGACGCGGTGGTTGTCTCAGCGGAAACATCGCTGCACGCCGACCTCGTCGAGCAGGCTGCCGCTGCCGGTAAAGCCATCATCCTGCAGAAACCCATCGCGCTCACGCTCGATCAGGCCGATCGCATCGTCGCGGCGGTGGCTGCACATCGCGTGCCGTTCACCATGGCCTGGCAGATGCGCGTCGACCCGCAGAATATTGAGATCAAGGAACTGCTCCGCAGCGGGAAACTGGGCAAGCTGTTCATGGTGCGACGGCGCCACGGTCTGAACAC
>JAKALH010000414.1 GCA_021813225.1 Chloroflexota bacterium | reverse complement strand
AGGGAGCCTTTTCCAGCAGCACGCGCACAGTCACACCCCGATCGGCGGCAGTTATCAATGCCTGTATGACATCATTATCCGATAGCAGGTACATCGTCATAATGATGCGGTGTTGGGCTTTGGCAATTCGATCCGTAATGACTGCCGATTGATCTCCGGGGAGGACGATCAACTGAAGGTTTCGGGCACCCGCAGCAACGTTGGCGGGTCTGTTATCAACAGGCGATATTGTTCGCGCCGGGCAGGCCGATAACAGTAAAAGGCTGACGACCAGTACAGCCAGCTGCAGTCGTATCTTCATGTCATCAGTGCTGCACCAGTCGCGGAGAACGCGCTCGCATCAAGCGGTCTGGTCAAGAACGGACGGTTTCCTGTATGATCCGGGCAACCACGTCGTATCGACCAAATGCCGGGATGATGTAGACCCCATTGGTAAACGCCCTGAGTTCAGTAATGACTTCACAGGCGATCCTGGCGCCTTCTGTACGTGTCCTGTTGCCGACGCCTTGCAGCCGCGTAATCACTTCGTCCGGGATCACGATGCCCGGCACCTCATTTCGCATGAATTCCGCATGACGCACACTCGCAGGCGGAAGAATACCCGCGATGATCGGGACTTTGAGGACACCGTAGGCATTGATGAAGTACTCAATGAACTGCCGCGCCAGGTTTGCATCAAATACAGGCTGTGTGATGAAGAAGTCGGCGCCATACTCGACCTTCTTGTGGAGCAGGGCCGCTTCCTTTTGCAGGTCCGGGGGCGTGAGGTTAGCAGCCATACCCACCTTGAAGACACAGGGCTTGCCAATAGACGAACCTGCACTGTCAAGTCCCCTGTTGAATTTGTCTTTGATCAGTTGTGTCAATCCTGTCGGTACGATATCATGATGATCGTTGGCCTGCGGATAATCTCCGATTCGAGTCGGATCGCCCATGATAACGAGAATGTTGCGGATGTTCAGTGCATGGGCTGCCAGCAGATCGCCTTGTATGCGCAGCAGGTTTCGGCCGCGTACGGGGAAGTGCAACACAGCCTCGATTCCGGCACGCTCTTGTACACGGTGCGCCACAGCCAGCCCACTCATACGCATACGTGCCATCGGGCTGTCCGCAATGTCCAGCACAGTTGCGCCGGCGTCGCGAAGCATGGCAGCCGTTTCTTCAATGGCCTGCGTGTCGCTGCTCTTGGGAGGCTCAACTTCTACAGTATAGACATATCGCTTTTTCTCGAATGCTGCTGACAACTGGGTGTGCTCGGCTTCTGATGCGGTGGCACCAGCCGGGTGGGTAATGACCGCAGGAAATTCTCGCGTGCCGGGAATGCTGACAGATGCATGTTTATGCACGTCTGCAGGACGCAGGCTGTCCAGGGCCGTGCGCATCGCCTGAGTATGAGCCGGTGTCGTCCCGCAACAACCGCCTACCAGATTGACGCCGGCAGCAATAAAGCGCTTTGTGAATTCGCTAAAGTATTCGGGCCGAGCCGGGTACATCAGTCTCTCGGCGCGAACTTCGGGGTAACCCGCATTGGGCATCGCCGATATCAGTTGCGCTGCATGCCCGCGCCGTATAGCCGCCGCATGGATCGCCGTCACAACGTCCAGCATACGCCGGGGACCGGTTGAACAGTTCGCGCCGATGACAGAGACTCCCAGTTCGATAAGTCGATCCGTGGCGCTCTGCGGTGTGCTGCCCATCGTCGTGCTGTTGTCGCGGGTATAGCTCATCTGCGCCACGATCGGCAAATCGCAGGCGTCTCTGGCGGCACGTACCGCCTGCTCAAGTTCGTTGATATCAGAGAAGGTTTCTAAAATGAGCAGATCGGCGCCGGCATCCGCCAAGGCAACGATCTGTTCGCGGAAGGCATCGAATGCATCGCCAGGCCTGACCGGGCCTAACGGCGCAAGCTGGACCCCCAAAGGTCCAATCGAACCGGCGATGTAGAAGCCTGCCCGCACATCCCGCGCCGCCTGCCGCGCAATTTCTACACCGCGCGCATTGATATCGGCCACTGCATGCGCCAGGCTGTGGTGCTCAAGCTTGTAGCGATTCGCGCCGAAGGTGTTGGTTTCCAGGACATCAGCTCCGGCAGCGGCGTATTCGCGGTGGATATCGGCGATCACATCGGACTTGGTGAGGTTCAACGAGTCGAAGCATTCTTCAAAGTCGAGGCCGCGAGAGTAAAGTAAAGTGCCCATGGCACCGTCGGCCAGAAGCGGTTCCGTCGCGAGCTTTTCCAGAAACTTTGTCATAGGGTGTCCAGGAACTCATCTGCCGCCTTCATCAACTCGTCGATGTGCTCGCTCCCAGTGTTCTTACTGACCAGGAAGGTATGTAATAACTCCGCTGAGGTCAGGCTTTCGGCTTTTTCCAGGCCGATGCGGGTGCGGATGTCGCGTTGCACGTGCTTGGAAATACCAACCAGATAACGAGCGCCGGATAACGCCTTCTCAACTTCCTTCGGTTTGAACTGCATTTCCTGGGATTGCAGCATCTTGACGCACACGCGGACAACGGCGTCTTCGAATGATGTTCTCTCGACCGCACGCAGGACGGCATCAGTCGGTGAGTCGCCATCTCCTGTCGCATCGGCGTCGATGGTGACGAAGCGCCGCGCCTGTATTGGCACGAATTCCCAAGTCGTACTGCCTCGCCGCACGTTGACCCAGCAGAAGCCTTTCGGCTCAAGCTCCTCTCCAAAGTCGATCCGTTCCAGGTTGCCCGAATACACGACCGCAGGATACCTTCCCGCATTGACATCCTGATGCTTATGGATGTGCCCCATGGCAACGTAGTCCCAGGTTGGCTTATTCAGGGCGCTCAGTTTCACTACGGCATCGCGACCGATCATGACATTACGTTCTGAACCGAGCAGGGAGCCGTCCACGGTAAAGTGGCCGGCGAGTATGGCAGGATATTGTTCGTCGACATCCGCCGCCAGATGTTCAAGCTCCTGGTCCATGATCTGCTCGAGCGCGCGATCCATTTCCTCGATACTGGCACGGCGCGTCTCTTCATCCTGCACCAGACGCGCCCGCATTGGCCAGGGGACGGCAGCCAACTGCAGAAGCCCATGCCTGGTATTGATCCGATGGAGTTCTTCTTTATAACCGACTATGACATTGGGTACCGCCAGTGTGCGGAATATGTCGACACTGCTGGCACGTTTCTCCATGACCGGCATGTCGTGGTTTCCCACCAGCAGCACCGTGACAATCTCATGCTGCGTCAGGCGCATGATCTGACGTGCAAACTCCCGCTGATAGGTGGGATTGGGATCGCGCGTTTTAAAGGCATCTCCGCAAAAGAGGACAACGTCTGCCTGGTGATCTATGGCATAGTCAACGACTTCCGCCAGCCGGTGGATAAAGTCGAGGACACGTTGATTCACGCCTGTACCCGGGTCTATCTGCCCGAAGTTTTCCATACCGATGTGCAGATCGGCAAAATGCAAGATGCGGATAGCGCCCGTTGTATCCATACCGTAGATTTTAACAAACGGCCATATCGGCCACTGTTGCACCACCCC
>JAKALH010000413.1 GCA_021813225.1 Chloroflexota bacterium | reverse complement strand
CTGCTCCCATCGAAGCGGCGCAGGCGTTTACACCCACAGCGACATTCACCTCAGTCGCGATGCTGCCGATGACGGTAGTCAGTGCGCCGACCAGCACGATCACGCCGACTGCCGCCGACCCTGTGCTGCTCGCTGCCGGAGACATCGCCGGATGCAACAACCCCGGAAGCATCCAGACAGCCGCGCTGCTCAAGGAGATAACCGGCACCGTCGTCACGCTGGGCGACAATGCATACCAGAGCGGCACGCCTGCCGAATTCGCCAACTGCTACGATCCGTCATGGGGAGTTGCCAAATCGCGCACCCGGCCAGCGCCGGGCAATCATGATTACGTTACGGCAGGTGCAGCAGGCTACTTCGGATACTTCGGCGCCGCTGCCGGCGACGCTCAGCGCGGGTATTACAGCTATGACCTGGGAACATGGCACATCATCGCCTTGAACAGCAACTGCTATGCTGTCGCGGGCGGCTGTGGCGTCGGCTCGCCGCAGGTGCAATGGTTAATCGCTGATCTTAAGGCGCATCCGGCAGCCTGTGTGCTGGCGTACTGGCACCACCCGCGCTTCAGTTCCGGCCTGCACGGTGTCGTGCCTGAAATCGATACCAGCGCATTCTGGAATGCGTTATCCGCCGCCGGTGCGGATATTATCCTGAACGGGCATGACCACATTTATGAGCGTTTTGCGCCGCAGGGCACGAACGGAGCACCCGATACGCTGCATGGTATCCGCGAATTTGTCGTCGGCACTGGCGGACTCAGCCATTACGGCATTGCCCGTGTGAAGCCAAACAGCCAGGTGCGCAATACGGACACCTTCGGTATTCTGAAACTGACGCTTCACGCCGCCAGTTACGACTGGCAGTTCGTCCCGGTCGCCGGCGGGACATTCACCGACAGCGGCACCTGGCAGTGCCATACGAAGCCTGCCAGATGACGCTGTGAGACAGACGTCTCTCCAGACGCACTTTGCAATTGACCATTGACAGTCCCGCGCCACTCTGCCGGGATGCCTTCCATGAAGAATGGTCCAAAGCAGATGCCCAATAAGGTGTTTGGCACAGCCATTGCAGCGTGCGCCGGCACATCACTGCTGTACCGGGGCCATTCCCGTGGTTACCCGAAGCACTGCTCAGTGGTATCCATGCGCCGGACCTGGCCGAGTTGCAACGCTGCTGGCAGGCTGACAGGAGCGCATGAAATGCCGCCTGCTTGAATACTGAAGCGCCGGAATCCGCCGCGCGGGCATAGGTCAGCAGTCAGGCATGCCAATAGGTAAACTGCTATCGTCCAGCGTGGTAAGCTCTGTCTGGATCAAGACGCACATCATACGGCGCATTACATAGAGAGGTACAGACATGAAGGGAATTGTTCTATCCGGCGGTATGGGCACGCGGTTATACCCGCTCACCACATCCATATCGAAGCAGATCCTGCCCATCTTCGATAAACCGATGATCTATTACCCGCTCTCCGTGCTGATGCTGGCCGATATCCGAGAGTTCCTTATCATCTCGTCGCCTGAACACATCGAGCTGTATCGCACACTCCTCGGTGATGGTTCGCGCCTGGGTGTGCAGATCGACTATGCGGTGCAGCCCAGACCCGAAGGCGTTGCTCAGGCGTTCCTGATTGGCGACCGATTCGTAAACCACCAGCCCTGTTCGCTCATCTTCGGCGACAATTTCTTCTATGGATACGGCCTGACCGGCCGCCTGGAGGAAGCCGGCAGGCTTGAGCGGGGCGGGCTGGTGTTCGCCTACTATGTGCGCGACCCGCAGCGGTACGGCGTCGTCGAGTTTGACGAGCACCATAATGCCATCAGCATCGAGGAAAAACCGAAGCAGCCGAAGTCCAGATACGCCGTGACCGGCCTGTATTTTTACGACGGTGAGGTTACCGAGATTGCCAAAACGCTGAAACCCTCGGCGCGCGGAGAACTGGAAATTACCGACCTGAATAATATCTACTTGCGGAACGGGAAGCTGAAAGTTGAGGTGCTGGGGCGCGGGGTCGCCTGGCTGGATACAGGCACGCACGAGAGCCTGCTCGAAGCCGGCAACTTTGTGCAGACTATCGAACATCGCCAGGGTCTGAAAATAGCGTGCCTCGAGGAAATCGCATACCATAAGGGTTACATCAATGCCGAACAGGTGCTGGCAATCGCAGCGGTCAGTAAGGACAATCCCTATTGCCAGTATCTGAAGCAACTGGTTGATAATGCCTGATGCCTGCACAGTGCACCCGGGCAGGAGCTAGATGAATCCCTCTACATCGCTCTGCGAACTCAAGCCGGAAGAGTTTCACCGCGCCGCGCCATTATTCACGGGGATGGCTCATCACCTGGCTATCGTCAGCGTTCTGGCGGGGCGCACCCCCGCCAGGATTTTCATCGACGATCATTCCCATCCGCAGGCAGCGCTGGTCTGGGCCGGCCATCGCATCCATCTGGCGGGCAACCCGGCTCGCGGCGAATTCAATTCCGGGCTGGCGCACCTGTTCGCAGGGCAGACCGGCCTGTATAAGCGCCCGGCAGGGCCGCCAGTTGCGCTCCTGTATTACGAGCCGGCTGCATGGTCTACGCCGATAGAGACTGTGATCCTGCGGGATAAGCAGCCGGTGCGGCATCAGAGCCAGTATTACGTCTTGCGGGCTGAAACTCCGCTGTCAGGCGAACAGCAGGTCATGCTGCCGGCAGGTTTCCGCCTGCTGCCAGCCGACGCCGCGCTGCTTGCGCAAACTCACCTGCTGCATCTGGATGACCTGCAACGCGAAATGTGCTCCGAGCGCCCCTCGGTGGAGGACTTCCTCGACAAGAGTTTCGGGGTATGCGTGTTGCACGGGTCTGAACTGGCCGGCTGGTGCCTGTCGGAATACAACACCGCGGATCACTGCGAGATTGGCATCGAAACAGTCGGTATGTACCAGCGGCATGGATTGGCCACTGCCATGACGCTGGCGCTGGTTGAGACCGGCCGGGCGAGGGGTATCCGTGTATTCGGCTGGCACTGCTGGAGTCACAACACGCCGTCCGCGGCGACAGCTTTGAGGGCCGGATTTCGCCAGGCATGCGATTATCCGGCTTATTACCTCCAACTGTAGATGCCACATCGAAGTGTGGCACAGAGGTTATATGGACCGCAAGGAATTACTCGACAAAGTGCGCGACTCGCGGTCGCGGCTTGAAGCGGCTCTGGAGCAGGTTGGCCCGGCGCACTTCGATGAGATCGTCTTGTACGGGCGGTGGACAATCAAAGACCTGCTGGCGCACATAGGCTGGTGGGAACAGAGCGCCGCCGACATGATGACGAGTTTATTGCAGGGCGATACGCCGAGTGACCGGCTTGAGTTCAGCGATGTCAATACAGTCAATGAGCGCACGTACCGCGAGAACCGCGATCGATCATTCGACAAGGTGCGCCAGTCGGAGCTTGCGTCCTACACCGCATTGCTGGATTTAGTCGAGAGGACACCTGAAGACCAGCTCTTTGACAAAGGGCGCTTCGCGTGGCTGGATGGACACCCGCTCATGACACTGG